>CAZDSL010000357.1:0-3188 GCA_964507655.1 uncultured Mycobacteriaceae bacterium
ACGGCGTCCAGGTCGATGCCGAGCTCGCGCGCGGCCTTGCGGGCGGCGGGCTTCGCGGGCCTGCGGGACTCGCCACCGGGTTGCGGCCCGGCATCGGGCTCCGGCCCGCCATCGGGTTCCGGGCCGGCACCGGGGGGAGGGGGCGGCGGCAGGTGCGGTGCGGAGCGCCGGCGCCAGTCGCGCCGCGGTGCGTGGCGCGCCAGCGGCCCGCTTCCCACCAGCGTGGGCGGCGCCGCACCCTGCCCGTCCCGGGCCTCCCCGTCCCGTGCGGTGCCGCCGGGAGCAGGGTGGTCGCCGCCGGGCGCCGCGTCCTCGGTCTCGATGGTGATCAGCGGCGAGCCCACCGGCACCGTGTCGCCGGGGCGGGCGTGCAGCGCGGCGACGGTGCCCCCGTACGGCGCGGGCAGCTCGACGACGGCCTTGGCCGTCTCCACCTCGCACAGCGGCTGGTCGACGGCGACCGTGTCGCCCTCGGCCACCGACCAGGAGAGCAGCTCGGCCTCCGTGAGCCCCTCGCCGAGGTCGGGGAGCAGGAACTCGCGCGGGGCGGTCATTGCGCCAGCACCCCGTCGAGGGCGTCGAGGATGCGGTCGACGTCGGGCACGTAGTGCGATTCCGCCCGTGCCGCGGGGTACGGCGTGTGGAATCCGCCCACGCGGGCGACCGGGGCCTCGAGCAGGTAGAAGCAGCGTTCGGTGATGCGCGCGGCGATCTCCGCCCCCAGCCCGAGGAACACGGGCGCCTCGTGCACCACGACGAGCCGTCCCGTCCGCCGCACCGAGCGTTCGACGGTGTCGAAGTCGATGGGGGAGAGCGAGCGCAGGTCGATCACCTCCACCGCGCACTCCGCCGCCGCGGCGTCGGCGGCCTCGAGCGCGGTGGCCACCATGGCGCCGTAGGCGACGATGGTCGCCGCGGGATCGCCCGCCCCGCGGCGCAGCACGCGGGCGGTGTGCAGCGACTCCCCGGGCGGGGAGGCCAGGTCCACCTCGCCGGTCTCCCAGTAGCGGCGTTTGGGTTCGAAGACGATCACCGGGTCTTCCGCGGCGATGGCCTGGCGCGTCATCCAGTAGCCGTCCTGCGGGTTCGACGGGCTCACGACGCGCAGGCCCGCCGTGTGGGCGAAGTAGGCCTCGGGGGATTCCGAGTGGTGTTCCACCGCGCCGATGCCGCCGCCGAACGGGATGCGGATGGTCAGCGGCATGCGCACCAGCCCGCCGGTGCGGTTGTGGATCTTCGCCACCTGGGCCACTATCTGGTTGAACGCCGGGTAGACGAAGCCGTCGAACTGGATCTCGCACACCGGCCGCTTGCCGCGCAGGGCCATGCCGAAGGCGGTGCCGACGATGCCCGACTCGGCCAGCGGGGTGTCGATCACGCGGCGCGGGCCGAAGTCCTTCTGCAGCCCGTCGGTGACGCGGAAGACGCCGCCGAGACGGCCCACGTCCTCGCCCATGAGCAGCACGGCGTCGTCGTCCTCGAGGGCGCGCCGCAGCCCCGCGCCGATCGCGGGGGCCAGCGCCATGGTGCGCGCGGGCGGGCCGCCCGGCGTGGCGTGTGCGGGGGCGGTGGATGCGGTGGTCATCGCGGGTCCTCCTTCGCTCCATCCCGGCCGGCTCCGGCGGCGAGGTATTCGTCGTAGGCGCCGCGCTCCTCGTCGATCAGCGGATGCGGCGCGGCGTAGACGTGCGCGAATATGGAGGCCGGATCCGGGTCGGGCAGGGCCGACGCGGCCGCGCGGAACTCCCGCGCGGTCGCGTCGGCACGGGCGCGGGCCTCGTCGGCCTCCTCCGCGGTGAGCAGCCCCCCGGCCGTGAGGTGGGCCCGCAGCCGGTCGACGGGGTCGCGCGCATGCCACGCCTCGGTCTCGGCCGCAGTGCGGTAGCGGCGCGGATCGTCGTTGGTGGTGTGCGGGCCCATCCGGTAGGTGACGGCCTCGATGAAGAACGGGCCGGCGCCGGAATGCGCGTGCGCCGAGGCGATGCGCGCGGCGGCGAGCACCGCGAGGACGTCGTTGCCGTCGACGCGCAGCGACGGGATGCCGAACCCGTGGGCGCGCTGCGCCGGCTGCACCGCCGTCTGCTGCGCCACCGGGACGCTGATGGCGAACTGGTTGTTCTGGCACAGGAACACGACCGGGGCCGTGGCGGCGGCCGCGAAATTGAGCGCCTCGTTGAGGTCGCCCTGGCTGGTGGCGCCGTCGCCGAAGAACGCGGCGGCGGCCTCGTCGGCGCCGTCCAGGGCGGCGGCCATGGCGTAACCGGTGGCGTGCAGCCCGTGCGCGCCCACGATGATGGCGGGGTTGGTGATGCCGTAGCGGGCCGGATCCCAGCCGCCGAGCGCGCTGCCGCGCCACATCGGCAGCACCTCGGCCGGCGGCACCCCGCGCAGCACGGCCATCAGCGCCTCGCGGTAGCTGATGAAGAGATGGTCGTGCGCCGAGAGCCCGCGGGCGGCGCCGGCCAGCACGGCCTCCTGCCCCGCGATGGGGGCCCACAGGGCGAGCGCGCCCTGCCGGGCGAGCGCCAGGCACTGCTCGTCGAGGCGGCGCAGGAGGATGAGGTCGGCGAAGAGGCCGCGGAGCGCGGGGCGGTCGGTGAGCAGGCCGCCCAGCGCGGCGGTGAGCTCGCCGGGCCCGCGCGGCCTGCCGTGCGAGTCGAGCACGCCCAGGGTGGGCAGCGGACCGGGAATGGTGCGGTGTGCGGCGGTCATGGTCGCCTCCTCGTGCCCGTCCGGAGGTCTTCCGGGGCGGAGACTGCCTGCGGACCCGCGCGGACCGCGGCCCGGGCCGGGACGGTGGCCCCGGGAGGAGCCGCGGCCCCGGGCGACGAGGGTGTGCGCCCGGCGCGTCCTACCCCCAGGATGCCCCGTTTTCCCCCGTGCGCAAGCGATCCGCCGCGCCGCGCGCGTCGCGGCGCGAATCGGCCCCGCACCGCGGGCGGCGGCCATACGATGGCCCCAGGCTCGGGCCGCGCCGGAAGAGTGCGGCCCCCGGTACACGTCGCATGCAGGCGGGGTCGGCACAGCCGGCCCGCCGGAAAGGCGCACCATGGGCAACGTCGTGAGCAGGGCGGGGATCGGCTTCCGCGGGAGGCGCGCCCCGCATCGGGGGCCGGGGCGGGGAGCCGCGGCGGCGCTGGCGCTGTGCGCGGCGGTGGCGCTGGCGGCCGCCGGCTGCGGCTCGGACG
>CAZDSL010000358.1:0-3173 GCA_964507655.1 uncultured Mycobacteriaceae bacterium
GACGCGCACATCCGCGCCACCCTCGACGAGTACGTGCTCACCGACTCGCTGCGCGCCAACTTCCTCACCGCGCTCGACCTCATCTCCGACGCGGTGGGCAAGAACGCCTCGCGCGCCGCGTTCCTCACCGGCTCGTTCGGGTCCGGCAAGAGCCACTTCATGGCCGTGCTCTACGCGCTGCTCGGCAACCACCCGGCCGTGCGCACCGAGAAGTTCAAGGAGCTCACCGGTCGCTACGACCAGGACCTCGCGGGCCGCAAGATCCTGCGCCTGACCTACCACCTCATCGGCGCCAAGTCGATGGAGGAGGCGATCTTCGGCGGCTACATCCGCCAGATCCGCCGCCTGCACCCCGGGTGCGAGCTGCCCGCGCTGCACGTCACCGACAAGCTCTTCACCGACGCCGAGGGCCTGCGCGCCCGCATGGGCGACGAGGACTTCCTCGCGAGCCTCGGCGGGGAGGCGGCCGACGACGGGTGGGGCGGCCTGCTCGGCGCCGGCGCCTGGGACATCGACCGATACCGCACCGCGCTGGCGGCGCCCCCCGAGGACGCCGAGCGCCGCGCGCTCGCCACCGCGCTGGTGGAGACCTACTTCACCTCGTTCACAGAGAACACCGACTACGTCGAGCTCGGCCGCGGCCTGTCGATCCTGTCGGCGCACGCCGAATCCCTCGGCTACGACGCCGTGCTGCTCTTCCTCGACGAGCTGGTGCTGTGGCTGATCTTCTGGGTGCAGAACAGCGAGTTCTTCGCCCGCGAGGCGCAGAAGATGACCACCCTCGTCGAGGACGGAGGCGCCGCGCGCGCCATCCCGCTCATCTCGCTGATCTCGCGGCAGATGGACCTGCGCAAGTGGTTCGCCGACGCCGGCACCTCCGGCGCCGAGCAGGACGCCATCGACCGCGCCTTCCAATACCAGGAGGGCCGCTTCGCGCAGATCAAGCTGGGCGACGACAACCTCGCCCAGGTCGCCCACGCGCGCCTGCTGCGGCCCAAGAACGCCGAGGCCGCCGAGATCCTCCAGCGCGCCTTCAAGGCCGTCACCCGCAACCCCGAGGTGTGGGACGTGCTGCGCGACTCGATGAACAACCCCGACGAGCGCGGCGGCGCCTCCGAGGACGAGTTCCGCCTTACCTACCCGTTCTCCCCGGCCCTGGTCGCCACCCTGCGCAACCTCTCCGCGGTGATGCAGCGCGAGCGCACGGCGCTCAAGGTCATGCAGAAGATGCTCGTCGAGCGGCGCGACACACTCACCGTGGACGACCTCATCCCCGTCGGCGACGTCTTCGACCACGTGGTGGCCGGCAACCAGCCCATCGACCAGCACGCCGGCAACATCTTCACCGCCGCCAACGAGCTGTACACCACCAAGCTGCTGCCCGCGCTGTGCGAGAAGCACCAGGTCAGCGTCGAGCAGGCGCAGAGCGGCGACCCGGCCTCGCTGCCGCAGGGCTTCGTCTCGCACGAGCGGATCGCCAAGACGCTGCTGCTCTCCGCCATCGCCCCCAAGGTGCCGGCGCTGCAGGACATCACCGCCGCGCGCCTGGCCGCCCTCAACCACGGGTCGATCAAGGCGCGGCTGCGCGGCGGCGAGGCGCGCGTGGTGCTCGGCGTGGTGCGCGACTGGGCCAACAGCACCGTCCCCGAGATCACCGTCTCGGACGGCGCCAACCCCGTCATCCGCGTCAAGCTCGCCGACGTCGACTACCAGTCGATCCTCGACCGCATCAACGCCGAGGACAACCCCGGCCGCCGCCGCGTGCTGCTGCGGCGCTTGGTGCACGAGGCGCTGGGCATCACCACAGACAGCGACCTCGCCGGTGCCGCCAGCCGCACGCTCACCTGGCGCGGATCGCGGCGCGAGGTGGACGTGGTGTTCGGCAACGTGCGCGACCCGGGCTCGGTGCCCGACGCGGCGTTCGACGCGCGCCCCGGCACGTGGCGGTTCGTCATCGACTACCCCTTCGACGAGCAGGGCTACTCCGCCGCCGACGACATCGCGCGGATCGACCGCATCATGGCCCACGGCGACCAGCACACCATCGCCTGGCTGCCGCAGTTCTTCTCCACGCGGTCGATGGAGGAGCTGGCGCTGCTGGTCAAGCTCGACTGGCTGTTCACCGGCAGCGGCGAGCGCTGGCAGGAGAACACCGACCACCTCTCGGCCGGCGACCGCGCCCAGGCGCGCAGCATCCTCGAGAACCTGCACCAGGGCAAGCGCGGCGCTTTCGACCGGCTGCTCAAGCAGGCGTACGGCCTCGAGGCGCCCGACCCGAAGATGTTCGCCGAGGACGCCGGCACCACCGAGCGGATCGTCGCGCTCAGCCGCGACTTCAGCCCGCGGCTGCCCGCGGCGCAGACGCTGCGCGAGGCGTTCGAGAAGATCGCCGACACTGCGTTCGCGGCGCTGTATCCCAGCCACCCGCAGTTCGACCCGCCCGGAGAGCTGATCACCCCCAAGCAGCTCGAGGTGGTGCGCGGTTACGTCGAGAAGGCCGTCGCCGACAAGGACGGGCGCGTGCCCACCATGCCGGGCGCCGACCGCACCATCGTCCGGCGCGTGGCGGGGCCGCTCCGGGTGGGCAAGGCCACCGAGGACCACTTCCTGTTCGGCGAGGACTCCTTCGCCTTCTGGGCGGGCGAACTCGACCGGGCCGTGGCGAAGGCGGACGGCGCACCGGTGACCGTCGGCATGCTGCAGTACCGGATCGAGGCGCAGACCCCGCCGTGGGGGCTGCGGCCCGAGGCACGTGACCTCGTCGTCGCCGCGTGGGCGCTGCTGCGCGGACGGGCGTGGTTCGAGGGCGGGGTGCCCATCGAGGCGCCCAAGCTGGGGGCGCTGCGCGAGAGCATCGAGCTGCGCGCCGAGGAACTGCCGGAGGCGAGAGCGTGGGAGGCGGCGCGGCTCGCCGCGTCGAGCCTGTTCGGCTACACGATGAACAAGACCTACCTCACCGGGGCCAACGTGGCCGAGTTCGCCGGCGAAGTGCGCCGCCGTGCCGCCGATGCGGCGGGCGCCGTGCGCGACCTCGCCACGCGGCTGCACAACGCCGTCGGCGAACTGGGGCTCGAACCGGCCACCTCCGACCGGCCGGCCGTCATGGCCGTGCTGGCGGAGTTCCTCGAACGCCTGCAGGCAACGCACGGCAACGTCGCCGCCATCGAGGCGCT
>CAZDSL010000359.1:0-3127 GCA_964507655.1 uncultured Mycobacteriaceae bacterium
GGGGAGGTGCGGAAGCGGGGCAGGTTCTGTTGCCGCTGGTCACAGCGCCGCAGAGTGGCGACGCGAATCGTTCCTCGACCCCTAGCGTCGCGAACGGGCACCTTCGGCTAGCGATTCACGAAGGAGTCAGCGGGGCGGATCCGTCCTGGACGACGCCGGTGCAGAAGCCCGCCCCGCGCTCACCCCTCGACAAGTGCGAACACCCTCGCCGGGCTGCCGGTGCCGCCGACGATCGGCAGAGGCGCCACCACGAGCACCGCGCCGGTGGTGGGCAGCTGCGCCAGGTTCTGCAGCGAGGTGACCCCGTACTTGTCGTGCCCCAGCAGGTGGTGGTGGGCGGGGAACGGCGGCTGGAACTCGGCTGCGCGGCCGGCGTCGATGCCCACGGTGTCCACACCCACGCCGGAGATCGGGCGTTCGGTGGCCAGCCACTCGGCCGCCTCGGCGCTGAGTCCCGGCGTGTGCGAACCGTTCTCGTCGGCGTTGAGGAACGCCTCCTGGTCGTCCGAGTATTTCTCCCACCCGGTGCGCAGCAACAGCCAGCCGTTGTCGGGCAGCCGCCCGTGCTCGGCCTCCCAGGCCTCGATGCGAGGCACGTCGATGAGGAAGTCGGGGTCCTTCTCCACCTCCGCCCGCACGTCGAGCACCACCGCGGGGCCGACGAGCCGGGGCAGCTCGATACCGGCGACGTCCTTGCCCTCGCGCCCGCTGATCCAGTGCACGGGCGCGTCGATGTGCGTGCCGATGTGCTCGCCGGTGTGGATGTTGTGGTGCTTCCAGAACGGGCCGGGCTCGTTGTAGGCGCTGACCTGCTCGAGGCTGAAGTCGATGAGGTTGGAGAACGGCTCGGGCAGCCGCAGCGTGGGCGTGCCGGCCGACAGCGTGTTGGTGAGGTCGATCAGCCTGACCGCGCCGCGGTCGAGGGCGGAGAGCAGTTCGGTGAGCATGGTCTGTCCCTTCGATGAGTCATTGGTGGAGGCTGCCGAGCCAGTAGTGGAATCCACCGAGTCGGTGGTGGAATCCGCGCGCAGGCCGGCCCCGGTCACCCCTCGGCCTTGAACGCGTCGGCGAGCCACCAGGACGGCGCCGAGTCGGCCACCTTGATGTCGACGAGCAGCGGTGTGCTCTGCGGCCCGGCCAGCCACGCGGCGACCCCGTCCAGGTCGCCTTCATTGCGCACGGTGACCCCGGTGAACCCGTATCCGCGCCCGACTGCCGCGAAGTCGACGTCGGGGAAGGTGACGAAGCCGTCGTCGCCGTCGGTGCGTCCAAAGTGGTGCACCTCCGCGCCGTAGGCGGAGTCGTTGTAGACGAGCACCACCATCGGCAGGCCCAGGCGCACCACGGTCTCCAGCTCGGCGGCGCCCATCAGCAGGCCGCCGTCGCCGCACGCCGCCACCGTGAGCCGGTCGGGGCGCGCGACGGCGTGCCCGATCGCCGAGGCCAAGCCCAGGCCGACGCACTGGAACGCCTGGCTGAAGCACAGCGAGCGGGCGTCGGTGATGGTGAGGAACATGCTCGGGTAGCCGAGGAAGTTGCCGGAGTCGACGGCCACGTTCTTGTCGGCGCCGAGCAGCCCGTCGAGGGCGATCGTCGCCGTGCGCGGATCGATCCGGCCCGGGTTCTCGACCGGCCGGAACGGGATGTCGGGCCACCGCGCGCCGTCGGCGATGCGCGTGCGGTTGGTGCCGGTGCGCCGCTTGCCGGTGAGCTCCTCCATCTCGGGGATGTGGGCGGCGATGGCCCGCGCGGTGGCGGCCGAATCGCCGGCGATCTCGAGCTGCACGGCCCGCTGCAGCCCGAGGCGCGCGGGAGCGTCGTCCACCTGGATCAGCGTGGCCTTGTCGGGCAGCAGGTCGCCGTTGCTGGTGGTCCACCGGCCCAGCCCGCAGCCGAATGCGATGATCACGTCAGAATCGAGCACCAGCTCGGCGGTGAGCGGGCTGGCGAGGTCGCCCATCACGTCGAGGTCGTAGGGATCGCCGTGGAACAGGCCCCGCGCGACGGCCGAGGTCGCCGTGAGGCCGCCGGCGAGCCGCGCCAGCTCCCGCAGCTCGGCGCCCGCGTGCCGTGCCCCGCGACCGCCGATGATCAGCGGCGCCCGCGCGTCCAGCAGCAGCTGGGCGGCCGCTTCGACATCGGCCGGGTCGGGCAGCAGCGGCCGTACGGCCTGCAGCGGCGGCACCGGGCCGTCCTCGGGGGACTCCATCGTCTGCACGTCCACCGGGAAGTTGAGCACCACCGGGGTGCGGTCGGCCAGCGCGGTGCGCACCGCCATCCGGACGTCCGCGGTGGCGGTGTCGCGGGCCACGCGCACCGAGGCGGCGCCGACGGCGTGGGCCAGGCCCTCCTGGTCCACCCGGAAGTTCGAGAGCCGGTCGCCCGTGGGCGCCTCGCCCGCGAGCACGATCATCGGCGTGCCGCTCTTGGCGGCCTCCGTCAGCCCGGTGATCACGTTGGTCAGCCCGCCGCCCTGATGCACGGACACCACGGGCAGCGCGTCGGCCATGCGCGAGTACGCGTCGGCCATCGACACGGCGCCGCCCTCGTGGCGGGCGGAGACGTAGGCGGCGCCGCGGTCGATGAGCGCGCGCGTCACGTGGTAGTTGCCGCTGCCGGCGACGCCGAACACCTGGGTGACCCCGAGCGCGTGGAGGGTCTCGGCGACCCGTTCGTACACCTTCATCACTCGTACCTCATCCGCCTATTTCACAGCCTTTTCCTCGTCGGTGCGCAGTATCGGCGACTTCCGGTGGTCGCCGCCGCGCGCCCTGTCACCGGCGCATGCGCAGTGCCGATACTGGCGCGCTTGCGCTCGACGATGCGCACAAGGTGCGCACCTGGTGGGACCTGGTGGGACCTGGTGGGACCTGGTGGGACCTGGGTGCGCTGACGGGGCTGCGTCCGCAGTTCCTGGCCCGCGCTACCGGCACGTCCTCCGGGTGGCGGACTCCGGCTCTGGGCTTCGTGCCGGGCGAGCGGTTCCTCCTGTCTTGTCCGTGGCGATAGTGATGGCGGCGTGCCGGGCCGTCACGGGCGGGTCAGTTCTCTCGCTGCCGGCGGGCGTCGACTTCGCGGGTGAGCATGTCGGCGAAGGTGAGGACGGCGTCGCAGTCGCGAGGGTAGG
>CAZDSL010000360.1:0-3108 GCA_964507655.1 uncultured Mycobacteriaceae bacterium
CGGCACCGGGGCGGCGGCCGCGCCCGCGGGCGGCGAGGCGAGCGTCACCGCGCCGTCGGACTGCCCCGCCGACTCGCGCGCGGGCGTGCCGTCGGGGCCCACGTCGCCCGGGTCGACCAGCATGCCCACCTGCGCGTCGGCGGGCAGGGCGAAGCCGTAGTCGAGCAGCGCGGACGCCTGCTGCCACGGGTCCATCGGCCGGCGGGTGCCGTCGAGCAGCGTCACCACCAGCCGGCGGCCGTCGCGCTCGGCGGCGCCGATGAACGTCTGCCTGGCGTCGTCGGTGTAGCCGGTCTTGCCGCCGAGCGCGCCCGGGTAGCCGGTGAGCAGCGGATTGTCGTTGGCGATGGTGAAGCCGGGATGGTCGGGCAGCACCACGGGCGCGCCGTCCGGGCCCACCACCGGCGGCAGCAGGCCGGTGGACGGATCGGGCGCGGCCCCGTCGAGGGCGGCGGCGATGGCCTCGGGGGTGTCCGCCGCGGCCTGCAGGGGCGTGACCCCGGCCGCGATGCGCGCCTGCGTATCGGCCTTCTCCGCGTCGATCTGCGCGGGCGTCTTGGGGTAGCCGGGGAAGGTGATCGGCCCGTGCGAGATGAGGTCGGCGAAGACGTCGCTGTCCATGTCGTGGCGGAAGATCAGCGCCAGGTCGTACGCCGAGGTGGACATGCCCGGCCCGTCGAGGCCCGACGGCGTGGGGGTGCGCGTGTCCAGCGCGCCGAGGTCGCTGGCCAGCGCGTTCATGGCGCCGACGGTGGCCTCGGTGCCGCCCATCTGGTCGGCCAGCACCTGGGCGGCGTCGTTGCCGGAGTTCATCATGAGCCCGCGCAGCAGGGTGTGCACGTCGTACTTCCCGCCCGGGCCGATGCCCACGCGGCTGCCCTCCACGTTCGCCTCGGCCTCGGTGGCGGTGACCACGGTGCCCAGGTCGAGCTTGTCGAGGGCGACGGCCGCCAGCAGCGTCTTGATGGTGCTGGCGGGGCGGTGCCGACCGTGCGGGTCCTTCGCGGCCAGCACCTGGCCGGTGTCGAGATCGGCGATCACCCAGCCGGCGGCCGAGATGCCCTCCGGCAGCGGGGGAGAGCCCGCGGGCTGCACGGCGCCGCACTCGCCCATCCGCGCGCCGCCCACGGGCGCGCGGGGTACCGGCAGCGGCGCGGGCGCCGACTCGCCGGGCTCGGGCACCTCGGAGGCGTCGACGGCGGGGCCGGGCGCCTGCCGGAACGGGCACGCGTCGGTGGCGGGGGTGGTGACCGGCGCGGCGGGCGCGGCCCCGGCGGCGAGGGGCAGGGTTGCGGCGAGAGGAACGGCCGCGGCGAGAGGCAGGGCGAGGGCGCTCGCGGCCGCGGCGACGGCCCCGCGCAGGCGGACGGCGCGGGCCGGGCTCACGCGACGGCCAGCTGCGCGATGAACCCGCGCACGGTGCGGGCCACCAGGTGCGGGTCCTCGAGCATGGGCACGTGGCCGACCTCGGGCAGCAGCAGGCGCTCGGCGGTGGGCGGAAGCTCGTCGAGGAAGCGCTGCGCGTACACGCGCCAGGGGATCACCTTGTCCTTCTCGCACAGCACCAGCTGGGTGGGGGTGGAGGTGGTGTCGATGCCGGTGAGCCCGCCGCCGAGCGCCGCCGACCACACCACCGGCAGCAGCGCGTGCGAGTGCACGGCGGCCTGCATGGCGCGCTTGGCGACCTCGGCGGGGATGGCGAGCGGGTTGCCGCTGACCACCGACATGGCGGCGTTGCGGATGCGCCCCACCTCGACGGCCCACGACGCGAAGGGCCGGCCCACCGCCAGCAGCGGCGCCAGCGCCAGGAACGTCACGCCCAGCCGCACCGCCGGCATCGACAGCGTCGTCCAGCCGCCCGCCGGGGCGATGGCGGTGACGCTGCGGGCGCGGCCGCGCTGCTCCAGCTCGAAGGCCACCCAGCCGCCCAGCGAGTTGCCGACGATGTGGCAGGTGCCCCAGCCGTGGGCGTCGAGCACCTCCTCGACCGCGTCGGCCATGTCCTTGACGCCCGTGCGGCCCCACGCGGCGGGCGGGCCGCCCCAGTGCCCGGGAAGCGTCACCGCCAGCACCTCGTGGTCGGGGGAGAGGAGGTCGGCGACCTCGGTCCACACCGTGTGGGTGAGCAGGAAAGGATGGATCAACAGGACGGGCTCGCCCTGGCCGGTGTGCCGGTAGGGCGCCGGGGTGTGCTCGCCGTCGGAGCTCATGATCGCCTCGCTCATCGTCGCGTCGCCGCGCGGCCTCCGGCGCGCGCGGTGGGCGCGCACAGACGCGGGCGATCGTCCATGTTACTCGACGGTGCCGCCGCGCGCCGGACGACGACGTCGCGCGCGTCGGCCCCGGGGGTCGGCGGCGGCGGGCGCACCGGCCCGGCGCGGTGTAGTGTGGCCCGCGATCGAGCGGAGGCGGCAGGGGGCCGCCTCCCGGGGCGGGCCCGCGCAGCGCGGGCGCTCGCATCGCCGCCGCGGTGGGGCCGCGGCGCAGGGGGAGGGGGATCCACCATGTCCGAACCGTCCGCAGCGGTGTCCGCGGCGCGCACCATCGCACTCGACATCGAGGCGTTCACCAACATGCCGCGGCTGTCGCTGCAGCAGTACGCCCGGGCGCTCACGCCCGAGGCGCTCTCCGGCAATTCGCGGCACTGGTCGGCGGCGGGCGAGGGGATCGCGGGGGTGGTCGCGCGGGTGCAGGCGGCGGTCGCGTCGGTGGCCGAGGGCGACTTCCGCGGCGACTTCGCCCGGGCGGTCGACGCGGGCCACCGCAGGTTCGCCGCCGACGTGCAGGGCTTCGGTGCGGCGATGGCCCACCCGGCCCGGCACCTCGGCGACGCCGCGCCCCCGCTGGACGACGTGCGCACCCGCATCGCCGCGCTGTCCACGGCGGGCAGCGAGGCGGGGGTGCTCGCGCTGCTCGAGCCGCTGGCGCCCGACCCGGCCGAGATGGGCGCGCTGATGGAATCGCTGTACGTGCCGGCCGTGGAGCAGGCCAGCAGCGTGTCGGCGCTGCCCGCGCCGTACGCCCCGGCGGCCGACGCGGCGGCGCAGGCCGCCGGAGCCGTGGCGGGTGGCGCGGGGGCCGGCGCGGCGCCGGCCGGTTCCGGGGCCG
>CAZDSL010000361.1:0-3101 GCA_964507655.1 uncultured Mycobacteriaceae bacterium
TTTGAGCACGCGCACCAGCGCGCCGCGCGGATGCGGGAACGCCCCGAGCAGCGCGTGCGGATCGGGGTGCGCGCACCGCAGCAGCGCGGCGCACTGCGCGGCGGGGTCGCTCTCGTCGAAGTCGCTGGTCATGCCGGTGGTCCGTGGGAATGGCGGGGGCCGGCCGCGCGCCGCCGCGCCGCAAGCGGGCACCGTCCGCGCGGCCGATCGCGGGCTGGTCCAAGATGGGGGATGTGCGTGAACCTGATCCCGATCTTCTCATCGACCTCCAGGACGTCGTGCTGCGGCGCGAGGGGACCACGCTCGTCGGGCCGCTGAGCTGGCGCGTCGAGCTCGACGAACGCTGGGTGGTGCTGGGCCCCAACGGCGCCGGCAAGACGTCGCTGCTGCGCCTCGCCGCCGCGCAGGAGTTCCCGTCCTCGGGCTCGTCGCACATCCTCGGCGAGGTGATGGGGCGCGTGGACGTCGCCGAGCTCCGCCCGCGGATCGGCCTGTCGTCGTCGGCCCTCGCGGCCCGCATCCCGGGCGGCGAGACGGTGTTCGACCTGGTCATCTCCGCCGGCTACGCGGTGCTGGGGCGGTGGCGCGAGCAGTACGACGCGATGGACGCCGACCGCGCCCGCGAGCTGCTCGAGAGCCTCGGCGCCGAGCATCTGGCCGACCGCACCTACGGCACGCTGTCGGAGGGCGAGCGCAAGCGGGTGCTCATCGCCCGCGCGCTCATGACCGATCCGGAGCTGCTGCTGCTCGACGAGCCGGCGGCCGGGCTCGACCTGGGCGGGCGCGAAGACCTGGTGGCGCGCCTGTCCGTCCTCGCCGCCGACCCCGACGCGCCCGCCACGGTGCTGGTGACCCACCACGTCGAGGAGATCCCGCCCGGCTTCACCCACGCGCTGCTGCTCAGCGAGGGCGCCGTGGTGGCGCAGGGGCTGATCGACGACGTCATCACCGCACAGAACCTGTCCACCGCCTTCCGCCAGTCGATCGCGCTCGACCGGGTCGACGGCCGCTACTTCGCGCGCCGCAGCAGCACCGCCGGCCGGCACCGCGCCTGACCGTCCCCGCCCACCGATGAAAGGTGCCCGATGCCCCTGCAGCTGAACGTCGACAAGAACGCCCCGGTGCCCGAGCCCAAGGACGCCTCCACCGTCATGCTGCTGCGCGACGGTGCGGACGGGCTCGAGGTGTTCCTGGTGCGCCGGGTGACGGGCATGGCGTTCGCGGGGGGCACCACCGTGTTCCCCGGCGGCGGCGTGGACGTGTCCGATTCCGACGAGTCCCTCGCCTGGGCGGGGCCCGACGCGGCGTGGTGGTCGGCGCGGCTCGGCGTGGACGAGGCCCGCGCCCGCCGGCTGGTGTGCGCGGCGGCGCGCGAGACGTTCGAGGAGTGCGGCGTGCTGCTCGCGGGCAGGGAGCCGGGCTCCACCGTCACCGACACCGCGGCCTTCGCGCCGGCGCGCGGCGAGCTGGAGCGGCACGAGCTGGCCTTCGCGCGGTTCCTCACCCGCGAGGGGCTCACCTTCGACACCGAGCTGCTGCGCCCGTGGTCGCACTGGATCACGCCGGTGGGGGAGAAGCGCCGGTACGACACCTACTTCTTCGTCGCCGCGCTGCCGCAGGGGCAGGAGGCGGACGGGCAGACGTCCGAGGCGGCCGAGGTGCTGTGGTCGCGCCCCGCCGCGGCCATCGACCACTGGCGTGCCGGGCGCTCGATGCTGCTGCCGCCCACCTGGGCACAGCTCGACGCGCTGGCCCAGTTCGACACCGTCGCCTCGGTCATGGCCGCCGAGCCGCGGATCACGCCGATCCAGCCGGAGCTGGTGCCCGACGGCGACGGCTGGCGGATCGAGTTCGACGGGGGCGGCCGTTACCTGGAGCTGATGCCCCGCTGAGGCGTGACCGGCGCCCTAGTAATCTGCGTGCATGGCTGAATTCGTGACGCTCGAGGTGGCCGACGGCATCGGCACCATCCGGCTCGACCGACCCCCGATGAACGCGCTCGACCGGCAGGTGCAGCGGGAGCTGACGGCCGCCGCGCACGAGGCCGACGAGCGTGACGACGTCGCCGCGGTGATCGTCTACGGCGGCCCCAAGGTGTTCGCCGCGGGCGCCGACATCAAGGAGATGGACGGCATGACGGCCGCCGAGATGACCCGCCGGGCGGGGGCCCTGCAGCGGGCGATCGGCGTCGTGTCGGAGGTGTCCAAGCCCACCGTCGCCGCGATCACCGGATACGCCCTGGGCGGCGGCCTCGAGGTGGCGCTGAGCTGCGACCGCCGCATCGCCGGCGACAACGCCAAGCTGGGCGTGCCCGAGGTCCTGCTCGGCCTGATCCCGGGCGGCGGCGGCACCGCGCGCCTGGCGCGGCTGGTGGGCCCCGCCAAGGCCAAGGACATGGTGTTCACCGGCCGGCACGTGCGCGCCGAGGAGGCGCTCGCGATGGGCCTGGTCGACGAGGTCGTCGCCCCCGACGACGTCTACGAGGCCGCGCGCCGCTGGGCGGGGCGGTTCGTGGGCGCGGCGGGGTGCGCGCTGGCCGCGGCCAAGGCGTCCATCGACGAGGGGCTCGACACCGATCTGCAGTCGGCGTTGCGCATCGAGGCGCGCCTGTTCGCCGGGCTGTTCACCACCGAGGACCGCGAGATCGGCGTGCAGTCGTTCGTCGAGAACGGGCCGGGCAAGGCCCGCTTCGTCGGCCGCTGAGCTTTCCGCACCACCACGAGGGGATGACATGACCACCAACGCCGACACGAGCGCCGTCGACCCGGCGCCCAACCCGCACGCCACGGCCGAACAGGTCGAGGCGGCGTACAAGGACACCAAGCTCGCCCAGGTGCTCTACCACGACTGGGAGGCGGAGACCTACGACGACAAGTGGTCGATCTCCTACGACGAGCGCTGCATCGACTACGCCCGCGGCCGCTTCGACAAGGCGGTGCCGGAGGCCGGCCTGCCCTACGGGCGCGCGCTCGAGCTGGGGTGCGGCACCGGCTTCTTCCTGCTCAACCTGATGCAGAGCGGGGTCGCGGAGAAGGGCTCGGTGACGGACCTGTCGCCCGGCATGGTCAAGGTGGCGCTGCGCAACGCGGAGAACCTGGGGC
>CAZDSL010000362.1:0-3086 GCA_964507655.1 uncultured Mycobacteriaceae bacterium
CGATGGTCGGCATCAACGTCGACGACATCCCGGTGCCGCACCGCCTGGCCGAGCGCGGCTGGTGACCGCATGACGGACATCCGCGCAGTCCTGGACCTCGAACGGCTGGACCGGGACATCTACCGCGGGCCCGTCGTCGACACCCTCCTCAAGCGCACGTTCGGCGGCCAGGTGGCGGGGCAGGCCCTCGTCGCCGCCGAGCGCACGGTGGAGCCGCGCTTCCAGGTGCACTCGCTGCACGGCAACTTCCTGCGCCCCGGCAACCCCAAGCTGCCCACGGTGTTCCTCATCGACAGGGTCAAGGACGGCCGCAGCTTCTGCATGCGCCGCGTCAGCGGCGTGCAGGAGGGCGAGACGATCTTCGCCATGTCGGCGTCGTTCCACGTGCCGGAGGAGGGTCTGGAGCACCAGGACAGCATGCCCGAGGTGCCCGGCCCGGAGGGGCTGCCCGACCCACGCTCGAGCGGCGATCCGGACGACGGGCTGTGGTTCGGCCACGAGTGGGGCGACTGGGACCTGCGCCTGGTTCCCGACGAGCACTCCGCGAGCCCGGGCATGGCGTCGCGCCAGCGGGTGTGGATGCGCCACCACCAGCCCCTGCCCGACGACCCCGTCCTGCACATCTGCGCGCTCGCCTATATGAGCGACATGACGCTGCTCGACTCGGCCAAGGTGGCGCACCGCGGGCAGGAGACGGCCAACGCGTCGCTCGACCACGCCATGTGGTTCCTGCGGCCGTTCCGCGCCGACGAGTGGCTGCTCTACGACCAGACCTCCCCGTCCGCCGGCTTCGGGCGGGCGCTCACGCAGGGCCGCATCTTCACGCGCGAGGGCCGGCTGGCGGCGGCCGTGGTGCAGGAGGGGCTCATGCGGCCGGTGCCCCCGGGCGGCGGCTCGCTCATAGCGAAGGACTGACGATGACCCTCACCGCACATCCCGCCGAGTCCGGTGCGCCGCGGACGGCCGCCCCCGCCGCCGCGCCGCGCATCGGCGTGCTCGCGCTGCAGGGCGACGTGCGCGAACACTCCGCCGCGCTGCAGGCCTGCGGGGCGGAGGCCGTGCCGGTGCGCACGGCCGCGCAGCTCGCATCGGTCTCGGGCCTGGTGCTGCCGGGCGGCGAGTCGACGGCGATGAGCCGGCTGCTGCGCGTGTTCGGGATGATCGACCCGGTGCGCGAGGCGCTCGCCGCGGGCCTGCCGGTGTACGGCAGCTGCGCGGGCATGATCCTGCTGGGCGCCGAGGTGCTCGACACCCGCCAGGACGCGGTGAACTTCGGCGCGATCGACATGACGGTGCGCCGCAACGCCTTCGGCCGCCAGGTCGACTCCTTCGAGGAAGACCTGCACATCACCGGCATCCCCGGCGACCCGGTGCGGGCCGTGTTCATCCGGGCACCGTGGATCGAGCGGGTGGGCCCGGCGGTCGAGGTGCTCGCCGCGGTGCACCGCGACGGGGCCGAGCGCCCGGTGGCGGTGCGCCAGGGCGCCGCGCTGGCCACGTCGTTCCACCCGGAGATGGGCGACGACCGCCGCATCCACGGGCTGTTCGTCGACATGGTGCGGGCGGCCGCCTGACGGTCCGGCCGGGGCGGCGCATAGTGCCCGGTGCGCGCGCCGCATAGAATCGGGTGTCAACACAGTCGGCAAGCGCTCGCCGTGTGCAGTCGGCTGCACGGAATACCTCGGAAGGGGCGTACTGCATGTCGGGCCACTCCAAATGGGCCACCACGAAGCACAAGAAGGCCGCGATCGATGCCAAGCGCGGCAAGATGTTCGCCAAGCTCATCAAGAACATCGAGGTCGCGGCGCGCACCGGCGGCGGTGACCCCGCCGGCAACCCCACGCTCTACGACGCGATCCAGAAGGCCAAGAAGTCGTCGGTCCCCAACGACAACATCGAGCGCGCCCGCAAGCGCGGCGGCGGCGAAGAGGCGGGCGGCGCCGACTGGCAGACCATCATGTACGAGGGCTACGGCCCCAGCGGCGTGGCCGTGCTCATCGAGTGCCTCACCGACAACAAGAACCGCGCCGCCGGCGAGGTGCGCACCGCGATGACCCGCAACGGCGGCAACATGGCCGACCCGGGCTCGGTGTCCTACCTGTTCACGCGCAAGGGCGTGGTGCAGCTCGACAAGGGCGAGCAGACGGAGGACGACATCCTCATGGCCGTGCTCGAGGCGGGCGCCGAGGAGGTCAACGACCTCGGCGACACGTTCGAGATCATCAGCGAGCCCACCGACCTCGTCGCCGTGCGCACCGCGCTGCAGGAGGCGGGCATCGACTACGACTCGGCCGAGGCGAGCTTCCAGCCGTCCGTGTCGGTGGCGGTGGACGTCGACGGCGCCAAGAAGGTGCTCAAGCTCATCGACGCGCTCGAGGACAGCGACGACGTCCAGAACGTCTACAGCAACGTCGAGCTCTCCGACGAGGTGCTCGCCGCCCTCGAGGAGGCCTGAACCCGCCCGCACGACACCCCGCGCGTCGACGGTATTCGACGTGCGGGGTGTCGTGCGTTAAGGTCTCGAACAGCAGTTCGGCGACGGCGAGGGGAGTGCAGTGAGGGGTGCGCGGTGCGCGTGATGGGGGTCGATCCCGGCCTGACGCGCTGCGGCATGTCGCTTGTGGAGGGCGGCACCGGCCGCGCGGTCACGGCGCTCGACGTCGACGTGGTGCGCACGCCCGCCGATCTCGACCTCGCCCACCGGCTGCTGCGCGTGGCCGATGCGGCCGAGTACTGGATGGACACGCACAAGCCCCAGGTGGTGGCCGTCGAGCGGGTGTTCTCGCAGCACAACGTGCGCACCGCCATGGGCACGGCGCAGGCGGGCGGCGTGGTGGCCCTGGCCGCGGCGCGCCGGGGCATCGAGGTGTGCTTTCACACCCCCAGCGAGGTGAAGGCCGCCGTCACCGGCGACGGGCGCGCCGGCAAGGCGCAGGTCACGGCCATGGTCACCCGCATCCTGGGGCTGCAGAAGCCGCCGCAGCCGGCCGATGCGGCCGACGCGCTCGCGCTCGCCATCTGCCACTGCTGGCGGGCGCCCATGATCGCCCGCATGGCCGAGGCGGAGCGGCGCGCGCGCGAGCAGG
>CAZDSL010000363.1:0-3083 GCA_964507655.1 uncultured Mycobacteriaceae bacterium
ACCGACGCGTCGGCCAGCCGGGCGGCGTCCACCGGGCGATGCGCCGAGACCAGCGCCTTGATGTCGTCGGTGGAGTCCCAGATGTTGACGTTCATGCCCGCGAGCACCACGCCCGCGTCGTCGAGCCAGAAGGCGATGAACTCGCGGCCGTCCACGTCGCCCCGGTACACCACCCGCGTGTAGCCCTCGGCGTACCCGGAGTACTCCATGCCCAGGTCGTACTGGTCGGTGAAGAAGTACGGCAGCCGCGCGTACTCGGCCGAGCGGCCGAGGATGTCCGCCGCCGCCACCGCGGGCTGGTTGAGGGCGTTGGCCCAGTGCTCGGTGCGGATGCGGGTGCCGTACAGGGGGTGTTCGGCGGCGGCGATGTCGCCCACCGCGTACACGCCGGGCACCGACGTGCGCAGGTGCGCGTCCACCAGCACCCCGCCGTGCTCGACGGCGATGCCGGCCTCCGCGGCGAGCTCGCTGTTCGGCCGGGCGCCCACCGCCACCAGCACCGCGTCGGCGGGGAGCGACTCGCCGCCCTCGAGTCGCAGGCCCGTGGCCCGGCCGCCGTCGACGGTGATCGCCTCGACCTTGGCGCCCAGGCGCAGGTCGACGCCGTGCTCGCGGTGCAGGCCGGCGAACACGGCACCCAGCTCGGGCCCCAGCGCGGCCTGCAGCGGCTGCTCGGCGGCCTCCACGACGGCCACCTCGGCGTCCCGACCGCGCGCGCCGGCCGCCACCTCGAGCCCGATCCAGCCGCCCCCGATGACGGCCAGCCGCGCGCCCTCGGTGAGCTCGGCGATCAGCGCGTCCGCGTCGTCGACGGTGCGCAGGTAGTGCACGCCCGCGGCGTCGGACCCCGGGATGGGCGGGCGCGCCGAGCGCGAGCCGGTGGCGAGCACCAGCGAGGAGTAGCCCACCTCGGCGCCGTCCGAGAGCGTCACGGCGCGGGCGTCGGTGTCGATGCCGGTGACCGTGACGCCGGCGCGCAGGTCCACCGAGTTCTCGGAGAACCAGGAGCGCGTGTGCACGGTGAAATCGTCCAGCGACTTCTTGCCGGCCAGGTATTCCTTGGACAGCGGCGGGCGTTCGTAGGGCAGGCGCTGCTCCCCGGCCACCAGCACGATGGGACCGGCGTGGCCCTCGTCGCGCAAGGCCTCGGCCGTCTTCGCCCCCGCGAGCCCCCCGCCGACGATGACGACCGCGTCCGCTGCACCGCTGCCCTGTGTGGTCATTGCCCGTGCCCTCCGATCCATCGCTGCATGGTGACGATCACCACAGTACCCACGCCGCACCGCATCTCCGGTGGACCTGAGACAATCGGCGCATGCGCGTATACCTTGGGGCCGACCACGCCGGATTCGAGCTGAAGGGCAAGCTCATCGAGCATCTCGCCGCGGCGGGGCACGAGCCCGTCGACTGCGGCGCCTTCGCCTACGACGCGGTGGACGACTACCCGGCGTTCTGCATCGACGCCGCCCGCAAGGTGGTGGCCGACCCGGGCAGCCTCGGCATCGTCATCGGCGGCAGCGGCAACGGCGAGCAGATCGCCGCGAACAAGGTTCCGGGCGCCCGCTGCGCGCTGGCGTGGAGCGTCGAGACGGCGCAGCTCGCGCGCGAGCACAACAACGCGCAGCTGATGGGCATCGGCGGCCGCATGCACACCGTCGAGCAGGCCTTCGAGATCGTCGACGCCTTCCTCGCCGCCGAGTGGTCGGGCGAGGAGCGTCACCAGCGCCGCATCGACATCCTCTCCGAGTACGAGCGCACCGGCACGGCCCCGGCCGTCCCCGGCGCCTGACGGGCCGCGGCTCGTGCCCGAGGGGCACACCGTCCACCGCCTCGCCGCCATCCACCGCGGCCGCTACGGCGGCGCCCCCGTCCGGGTGTCGAGCCCGCAGGGCCGGTTCGCCGCCGACGCGCGGCTGGTGGACGGCCGCGTGCTCGAGCGCGCCGAGGCGCACGGCAAACACCTGCTGCACCACTACGACAACGACCTCGTGGTGCACGTGCACCTGGGCATCTACGGGATCTTCGAGGAGTTCGCCGTGCCGCTGCCGCCGCCGGTGGGCCAGGTGCGCATGCGGATGGCCGGCCTCGAATACGGCACGGATCTGCGCGGGCCCACCCGATGCGAGGTGATCGACGCGCCGGCGGTGGCGGCGCTGCACGCGCGGCTCGGGCCCGATCCGCTGCGCGACGACGCCGACCCCGACCGCGCCTGGCGCCGCATCTCCCGTTCGCGCGCGCCCCTCGGCGGGCTGCTCATGGACCAGTCGGTGATCGCGGGCGTCGGCAACGTCTACCGCGCGGAGGTGCTGTTCCGTCAGGGCATCGACCCGATGCGGCCCGGGCGCGCCGTGACCCGTCCCGAATGGGAGGCGCTGTGGGCCGACCTCGCCGCGCTGATGCGGGTGGGGGTGGACGCCGGCGGGATCGTCGTGGTCCGCCCGGAGCACGACCACGGCGAGCCGGCCTATGCCAAGGGCAAGCCGCGCACGTATGTGTACCGGAGGGCCGGCGGCCCGTGCCGCGTGTGCGGTTCCACGGTGCTGCACTCGGTGCTGCAGGGGCGCAACCTGTTCTGGTGCCCCGGCTGCCAGCGGTGACGGGGCGGCGTCACCGGCCGCTGCCGGTGCCGCTCTCGAAATCGGCCCCGTCGTAGCGGACGCCCGGATCGCCGGCGAGCAGGGCGTCGAACAGCCCGACCGACTCCGGGGGCCAGCCGGCGCCGGTGAGGGCGGCCTCCCACCACGGTTCGGAGTACCAGCCGGCGGGCACCGGCCGCCCCCGCACGGTGCCGCCGGGGTGGAAGCACGGCGTGGCGTCCGACGGCGCGGGCGATGCCGTCATGCGCTGCCCGTCGACAAGTGCGGACCGCTCCTGGTGCACGGCTCCCGCCTCGGCCGCGCCCGGCAGCGGCGGCAGCGGGGCGCCCGGGTCGGCGCCGTCGGCGATGCGCGCGGCGCGGAGCTGGTGCAGGCCCTCGACGGCGTGGCGCTGCGCGCGATCGGCGGCGGCGGGGGAGGGGTCGCCGGCGAGCAGCGCCCGCTCGAGCTCGGCGAGGACGGCGGCGGCGGCGGCGGGGGGGCGCG
>CAZDSL010000364.1:0-3070 GCA_964507655.1 uncultured Mycobacteriaceae bacterium
GCCTGCGTGGGCGGCGGCTCCAACGCCATCGGCATCTTCCACGCGTTCCTCGACGACCCGACGGTGCGGCTCGTGGGGTTCGAGGCCGGGGGCGACGGCGTTGAGACGGGGCGGCACGCGTCGACGATCAGCGGCGGGGCGCCCGGCGCGCTGCACGGGGCCTTCTCCTACCTGCTGCAGGATGAGGACGGCCAGACCATCGAGTCGCACTCGATCTCCGCGGGCCTCGACTACCCGGGCGTGGGGCCCGAGCACTCGCTGCTGCACGACATCGGCCGTGCCGAGTACCGGCCCGTCACCGACACCGAGGCCATGGACGCGTTCCAGCTGCTCTCGCGCACCGAGGGGATCATCCCCGCCATCGAGTCGGCGCATGCGGTGGCCGGCGCGCTGGCGCTGGGGCGCGAGCTGGGGCCCGACGCGATCGTGCTGGTCAACATTTCGGGGCGCGGCGACAAGGACGTCGACACCGCCGCCCGCTGGTTCGGGCTGTACGACGACGATGCGGCCGCGGGCTCCGCTTCTTCCACCGACGCCGAGGGGGCGCACAAGTGAGCACTGGCACCACCGGCCTCGCCGGGGTCTTCACCGACTGCCGGGCGGAGGGGCGCGCGGCTCTCATCGGTTACCTGCCCGCCGGGTATCCCACGGTGGACGGTTCGCTCGACGCGTTCCGTGCGCTCATCGACGGCGGCATCGACGTCATCGAGGTGGGCATCCCGTACTCCGACCCGGTCATGGACGGCCCCGTCATCCAGGACGCGGCCCACCAGGCGCTCGAGGCGGGATTCCGGGTGCGCGACACGATGCGCGTCGTCGAGCGGATCTCGGCAGCGGGCGGCAAGGCCGTCGTCATGACCTACTGGAACCTGGTGCTGCGCTACGGCGTCGACGCCTTCGCGCGCGACCTGGCCGCTGCGGGCGGGCTCGGCATGATCACGCCCGACCTCATCCCCGACGAGGCGGCGCCGTGGATGGCGGCCTCCGAGGCGCACGGGCTCTGCCGCACGTTCCTGGTGGCGCCGTCGTCCACGGAGGAGCGCCTGGTGCGCACCATCGAGGCGAGCAGCGGATTCGTCTACGCCACGTCGACGATGGGCGTCACGGGCGCGCGGGAGGCCGTGTCGTCGATGGCGCCGGAGCTGGTGGCCCGGGTGCGGGCGCACTCCGACATCCCCGTGGGAGTGGGCCTGGGCGTCCGCTCGCGGGAGCAGGCGGCCCAGATCGCCTCGTACGCCGACGGCGTGATCGTCGGATCTGCCCTGGTATCGCGGGTGCAGGAGGGGCCGGCGGCGGTGGAGGCGCTCACGCGCGAGCTCGCCGAGGGCGTGCGTTCGGCTACCGTGGCACCGTGACGACCACCGTTCTCGCCTCGTTCCCCAGCCCCCCGCAGGGCGTCTGGTATCTGGGCCCCGTCGCGATCCGCGCCTACGCCGTCTGCATCATCATCGGCATCATCATCGCCATCGTGTGGGGCGATCGGCGCTGGGTGGCCCGCGGCGGCGAGAAGGGCACCGTGTTCGATATCGCCATCTGGGCGGTGCCGTTCGGGCTGGTCGGCGGGCGGTTGTACCACGTGCTCACCGATTGGAGCACCTACTTCGGGGCCGACGCCACCGCGACGCCCATCGACACGCTCAAGATCTGGGACGGCGGCCTGGGCATCTGGGGCGCAGTGGCGCTGGGGGCGCTGGGGGCCTGGATCGGCTGCCGGGTGCGGGGCATCCCGCTGCCCGCGTTCGGCGACGCCATCGCGCCGGGCATCCTGCTGGCGCAGGCGATCGGGCGCATCGGCAACTACTTCAACGAGGAGCTGTACGGCCGCGCCACCACCATGCCGTGGGGGCTCGAGATCACCGAGCGGGTGCACGACGGCCACGTCGACATGCTCGACGGCGTCTCCAACGGGCACGTGCTGGCGGTGGTGCAGCCGACGTTCCTCTACGAACTGGTGTGGAACGTCCTGGTGGTGCTGGCGCTGGTGTGGGTCGACCGCCGTTTCGTGATCGGGCACGGGCGTCTGTTCGCGCTGTACGTGGCCGGATACTGCTTCGGGCGGTTCTGGATCGAGCTCCTGCGCGACGACCACGCCACGCACGTGTTCGGCGTGCGCATCAACTCGATCACCTCGGCGGTGATCTTCGTGCTGGCCATCGCCTACTTCATGTGGGCCAAGCGGGGACGGGAGAATCCGCACGACCTGCTCTCGCGGGAGGCGCGCCGCGAACTCGCTGCGGAGCAGGGCGGCGCTGTCTCCGCCGGTGAGGACCCTGCCGGTGAGGACCCTGCTGGTGAGGACCCTGCTGGTGAGGACCCTGCTGGCGCGGGCGGCGGGGCCGATCCGGACCCCACCACCACGGCGGCGGTGCCGGGCGGCCGTCGGCAGACCGATGAGACGGGTGAGCAGTGATGAACGGAGACGAGGGAGCGGCCAGTCCGGCCGAGGAGCCCCGCTACGACGATCCGGTGCCGGGCTCCACTGATTCCGGCTACGACGCCGACGACGCGTGGACCGTGCGTAAGGAGCCGGTGGGACCCGGATGGGTGACGCAGGCCGGCGCCGGTAGCGGGCCGGGGTGGGGGAGCGCGCCCACCTACGAATCCGATGCCACGCCTTTCGGCACCGGCTACGGAGAGTCGGCGCGGTACGAGGCCGAGTCGGTGGAGGCCGCGGAGTCGGCGCCCGCCGATCCGGATGCCGACACCGACGAACCCGACTACACCGACGATTTCGTCGAAGACCTGGGCGCCATCGCCGACGACCCGAGCGACACCGGCGACGACTCGAGCGAGGCCGCCCCCGTCGACTGAAGCCGGCGACGACTGAAGCCGGCCCGGTTGGTTGACGCCTGCCCGATTGCCGTCACGTGGCGTCGGGCGCAGAGGCGGGGAGGGGCTCCCGGGTGCCGCGGGCGCTCGGTGCACCGCTGCCCGCTACTGCGGTGGTGTTCACGGCCTGACTAGGCCTGCGCTGGCGGCTGGTTGAGTTGTGCCCTCAGTGCCACCCGGGTCGCGTGTTTCGTGCTGGGCGCGTGCCTGTGCCCCCGGTGCCGTGTGGTGGCGCGGGGGT
>CAZDSL010000365.1:0-3068 GCA_964507655.1 uncultured Mycobacteriaceae bacterium
GCATCGCGCGCGCCGTGGCGGACTCGGCGCGCCCGGCCGCAGAACCCGGCGACGCCGCGGCGCCCGCACCGCGGTTCCTGCGCGCCGTCCCGTCCGACGGCGCCCGGCGCGACCGCTGACCGCCGCGTCACGCCAGGTAGCCGTCGGGCAGCGCCTGGAACATCGCGCGCACCACCGCCACCGCGTTGTCCGAGCTTCCGCCGCCGACGATGAGCGAGGCGAACGCGAGGTCGCCGCGGTACCCGGCGAACCACGCGTGCGATCCGCCGCCGTACTCCGCCTCGCCCGTCTTGCCGTACACCTCGCCCTGGTCGGCGATGCGCGCGCCGGTGCCGGAGGTGACCACCTGCCGCATCATCACGCGCAGGCCATCGGCCATCTCGGGCGACAGCGGCGCGCCCGCCCCCGTCACCGTGGTGGGGTGGCCGGCGATGAGGCCGGGCACCGGCACGGAGCCGTGCGCCACCGTCGCCGCGGCCAGCGCCATGCCGAACGGCGTGACCAGGTCGCGCCCCTGACCGAAGCCGTCCTCGCTGCGCTGCACCACGTCGGCGGCCGGCTGGATCTCGCCGGTGACCGTCGTGATGCCGTCCACGCCGTAGTCGGCGCCGATGCCGTAGCGGGCGGCCGTGCGGGGCAGCGCGTCGGGCTGCATGCGGCTCGCCAGCCGCGCGAAGGTGGTGTTGCAGCTCGCCGCGAAGGCGGTGCGCATGGGCACCGTGCCCAGCGAGAAGCCGGCGTAGTTGGGCACCGTGCGGGTGCCGATGGTGACCTCCCCCGGGCACCCGAGCATCGTCTCGGGCGTCGCCAGGCCCGCGTCGATGGCGGCGCCCGCGGTGATCATCTTGAACGTCGACCCCGGCGGGTAGAGGCCCTGCAGGGCGATGGGCCCCTGCGCATCGGCCGCCTCGTTCTGCGCGACCGCGAGGATCTTGCCGGTGGACGGCTGCAGCGCGACCAGCACGGCGGGGTCCCGCGTGATGCCCACCGCGTTCTGCGCGGCGATCTGCACCGCGCGGTCGATGCTCACCTGCACGGCCGAGGCGGGCACCGGCGCGGTGTCGGTGAGCACGTCCACGTCGACCCCGTCGCGGTTCACCGTCACCACGCTCCAGCCGGGGGTGCCCTCCACCTCGCCCGCCACGACCTTCGCGACCTCGCCGACCACGTCGTTGGCCAGCGCCGGGTCGGTGGGCAGCAGCGCGGGCTGCTCCGAGAGCGTCACGCCCGGCAGCGCCTGCAGCCGCGGCCGGAGGGCGTCGGCCTGCTCGGCGGTGAGGTGGGCGACGCCGTAGTCGCCGCCGTACGACGACGCCTTCTCCGCCAGGGCCTGCGCCGACAGCGCCGGGTCGGCCTCGGCGAGAAGCCGGGCGAGGGCGGTGGCGCTGGACGCCAGGGCCGGCCCCGCGTCCGCCGCCGACAGCCGCACCTGCACGCGGATGCCCGGGTTCAGCACCGCCGCCCCGCCGTTGCCGATCACCGGTGCGCGGGGGGCGGGCGTGGTGCGCAGCGCCAGCGTCTGTTCGGTGCCGAGCCCGGGGTGGATCGCGGTGGACGCCCATCGCACCGCCCACTCCCCCTCCGTGCGCACCAGCGCGAGCGTGCCCGCATACCGCCACACCCGGCCGCGCGGCAGCGTCCACTCGTAGGTGTAGTCGGCGCGGGCGGTGGCGCCGTCGGTGCGCACGGCGCCGATGCGGGCCGTCATCGACTCGGCCTGCAGCCCGTCCCAGGCCGCCCCCAGCGCCACGCGCGCGTCGTCCGGCGCGGTGGTGGCCTCGGCCGCGGCGTCGAGGTCGCGCGCGGCCAGGTCGTGCGCGAAGCCCCGGGCCGTGGTGAGTGCCGTCTGCGGTCCGGAGCCGCACGCGACGAGTCCCGCCGCCAGCAGCAGGACCAGACCCAGCAGCGCCGGCAGCGGACGCGCCCGTGCGCCGGTGTCGCGGGTCCGTGCGTTCATCGCGGCAATGATAGGCGGCGCACGCGCCCCGCGCGGCGCCCGGGATCAGTCGATGAGCACGGTGGCGAACGTCGCCACCTGGGTGAAGCCGATGCGCGCATACGAGGCGCGCGCGGGGGCATTGAAGGAGTTGACATAGAGGCTGGGAATGCGGCCCGCGGCGCGCACCGCCTCGCACACCGTGGCCGTGCCCGCGGTGCCCAGCCCGCGGCCGCGATGCGACGGGCGCACCCACACCCCCTGGATCTGGCCCGCCTGCTGCGACACCGAGCCGACCTCGGCCTTGAACAGCACCCGGCCGTCCTCGATGCGCGCCCACGCCCGGCCGTCGCTGATGGTGGAGACCACCCTGCGCCGGTACCCGCGGCCGCCGTCGTGGGCCCGCGGGTCGACGCCGACCTCCTCGAGGAACATGGCGACGGAGGCGTCGTGGTAGGCGTCGGCGTCGGCCATCGTCACGCGGCGCACGCGCGGGTCGGCGGCCACGCGCGGCGCCTCGTACAGCGCCAGCAGGGGCTGGTCTTCACGCACCTCGCGCGCCGGGCCCCACTGCGGCGACAGCAGCGACCACAGCGGCACGGCCAGCTCGCTGCGCCCCACCAGCGACGAGCACAGCCGGGGCCCGCGCGCGGCGCGGTCGGCGAAGGCCTCCAGGTCGGAGCGGGTGCCGAACAGCGGGATCAGGTTGCCGCCGGAGAAGCACAGCGACCGCTCGAGGGCGCCGCGCGACCACAGCTCACCGCCGAGCGCGCTGCGGCCGAGCCCGAACTGCTCGACGCGCGCCCCGATCATGCACGTGGCGATGGGGTCGGTGGCGAGCGCGCGCAGCACCGCCCGCTGCTCGCGTGCCCCGAGCACCCTCGTCCCCAGCAGCTTCAGCACCGGTCATCTCCGCCGATCGCCTGCGGACCACGTGCGGTGTCGCGCGGCCCCGTCGGATTCCACATTGCCACGCGCGGGGCGCGGGCGCCCGGAAAAGGCCGCAGCCCGGGATGGCGCCGGGTCAGGGGACGGTGACGGTGGGGCCGGCGCCCTCGGGCGCGGCGGCGCCCATCTCCTCGGCGATGCGCAGCGCCTCCTCGATGAGCGTCTCGACGATCTGCGCCTCGGG
>CAZDSL010000366.1:0-3053 GCA_964507655.1 uncultured Mycobacteriaceae bacterium
GGCCGTCGGAAGGGAGCTCAGTAGTGGGCCAGAAGATCAACCCGCACGGGTTCCGCCTGGGGATCACCACCGACTGGAAGTCGCGGTGGTTCGCGGACAAGCAGTACGCGGACTACGTCAAGGAAGACGTCGCCATCCGCAAGTCGCTGTCCACGGGCATGGAGCGCGCCGGCATCTCCAAGGTCGAGATCGAGCGCACCCGCGACCGCGTGCGCGTGGACATCCACACCGCCCGCCCGGGCATCGTCATCGGCCGCCGCGGCTCCGAGGCCGACCGCATCCGCGGCAACCTCGAGAAGCTGACGGCCAAGCAGGTGCAGCTGAACATCCTCGAGGTCAAGAACCCCGAGGCCGACGCGCAGCTCGTCGCGCAGGGCGTGGCCGAGCAGCTGTCCAACCGCGTGGCGTTCCGCCGGGCCATGCGCAAGGCCATCCAGTCGGCCATGCGCCAGCCGCAGGTCAAGGGCATCCGCGTGCAGTGCTCCGGCCGCCTCGGCGGCGCGGAGATGTCGCGCTCGGAGTTCTACCGCGAGGGCCGCGTGCCCCTGCACACCCTGCGTGCCGACATCGACTACGGCTTCTTCGAGGCCAAGACGACCTTCGGCCGCATCGGCGTGAAGGTCTGGATCTACAAGGGCGACGTCGTCGGCGGCCGCCGCGAGGTTGCGGCAAACGCCGCCGCCGAGCGCGACCGCCCGCGCCGTGAGCGTCCGCAGCGCTCGCGCCGGCCCGCCGCGGCCGGGCAGGGCGGCGGACGTGCGGCCACCGCCACGGCCCCGGCCGAGGCGCCCGCTGCAGAGAATCAGGAGGGCTGACGATGTTGATGCCACGTCGCGTCAAGCACCGTAAGCAGCATCACCCCAAGCGCAAGGGCATGGCCAAGGGCGGCACCAAGGTGTCGTTCGGCGACTACGGCCTGCAGGCGCTCGAGCCGGCGTACATCACCAACCGCCAGATCGAGGCCGCCCGTATCGCCATGACCCGCCACATCAAGCGCGGCGGCAAGATCTGGATCAACATCTTCCCGGATCGCCCGCTGACCAAGAAGCCGGCCGAGACCCGCATGGGCTCCGGCAAGGGCTCGCCCGAGTGGTGGGTGGCCAACGTCAAGCCGGGTCGCGTCATGTTCGAGATGAGCTACCCCAACGAGGAGATCGCCCGCGAGGCCCTGCTGCGCGCGGCGCACAAGCTCCCGTGCAAGTGCCGGATCGTGACAAGGGAGGGGAGCTTCTGATGGCCACCGGAACCCAGGCATCCGAGCTCCGGGAGCTCGGCGACGAGGAGCTGGCGACCGCTCTGCGCGAGGCGAAGGAGGAGCTGTTCAACCTCCGCTTCCAGATGGCGACCGGGCAGCTCGACAACAACCGCCGCCTGCGGACGGTCCGCGGCACCATCGCCCGGATCTACACCGTGCTGCGCGAGCGTGAGCTCGGGCTGGCGGTCGGGCCCGACGAGGACGGCGCCGCATGAGTGAGGACAAGGCAGTGAGCACCACCGAGCAGAACGACGAGCGCGCCCGCCGCAAGGTCCGCATCGGGTACGTCGTCTCCGACAAGATGCAGAAGACGATCGTGGTCGAGCTCGAGGACCGCGTCAAGCACCCGCTGTACGGCAAGATCATCCGCCGCACCAGCAAGGTCAAGGCGCACGACGAGAACGGCCTGGCCGGCGTGGGCGACCGCGTCCAGCTGATGGAGACCCGGCCGATGTCCGCCACCAAGCGCTGGCGGCTGGTCGAGGTCCTCGAGAAGGCCAAGTAGCACTCGGTGCGGCCGGCCGACCGCGCACGCGGAGGGCCGGCCGCACCGGTGCGACCACCGACCCTTATGATGGTCTGGTTTGCCGCACGGGTCCGCCCGTGCGGCGTGCCCCGCCATCGTGCGGGAACCCGCCCGGGCGGCGGGTACACGACCGCGTGCGTCGGGTCGGCAATCCGGCGCACATCGAGTCCAGGTCAAGGAGAACTCTAGTGATCCAGCAGGAATCGCGGGTCCGAGTCGCCGACAACACCGGTGCCAAGGAGATCTTGTGCATCCGTGTTCTCGGCGGTTCCGGTCGCCGCTACGCGGGGATCGGCGACGTCATCGTCGGGACCGTGAAGGACGCCATCCCGGGCGGCAACGTCAAACGCGGGGATCTGGTGAAGGCCGTCATCGTCCGCACCAAGAAGGAGCGCCGTCGTCCGGACGGCTCCTACATCCGCTTCGACGAGAACGCCGCAGTCATCATCAAGTCCGACAACGATCCGCGCGGTACGCGCATCTTCGGGCCCGTCGGCCGCGAGCTGCGCGACAAGAAGTACATGAGGATCATCTCGTTGGCGCCGGAGGTGCTGTGATGAAGGTGCACAAGGGCGATACGGTCCTCGTCATCTCGGGTAAGGACAAGGGCGCCAAGGGCAAGGTCATCAAGGCCATCCCCGAGCGCAACCGGGTCATCGTCGAGGGCGTCAACCGCATCAAGAAGCACACCGCCGTGTCGGCGAACCAGGCCGGCGCGCGCGTCGGCGGCATCGTGACGCAGGAGGCGCCCATCCACGTGTCGAACGTGATGGTCATCGACTCCGACGGCAACCCCACCCGTATCGGGTACCGCACCGACGAGAACGGTAAGCGGGTGCGGATCTCCCGGCGCAACGGGAAGGACATCTGAGATGACGACGACGGAGAACAAGGTGCAGCCGCGCCTCAAGCAGCAGTACCGCACCGAGGTGCGCGACGCCCTGCAGAAGGAGTTCTCGTACGAGAACGTCATGCAGGTGCCCGGCGTGGTCAAGGTCGTGGTGAACATGGGCGTGGGCGACGCCGCCCGCGACGCCAAGCTCATCAACGGCGCGGTGCGCGACCTGTCGCTGATCACCGGCCAGAAGCCCGAGATCCGGCGCGCCCGCAAGTCCATCGCCCAGTTCAAGCTGCGCGAGGGCATGCCCATCGGCGCGCGCGTCACGCTGCGCGGCGACCGCATGTGGGAGTTCCTCGACCGCCTGCTCTCGATCGCCCTGCCCCGCATCCGCGACTTCCGCGGCCTGTCCGGCGAGCAGTTCGACGGCAACG
>CAZDSL010000367.1:0-3047 GCA_964507655.1 uncultured Mycobacteriaceae bacterium
CCGATGCCGGAGGCGAATCCGGTGACGACCGCGGTGCGCCCGGTGTAGTCGGGCATTCGGGAAGGGGTCCTCTCGTGGGCTTCTGGGGATGCGCGCGGTCAGTGCGCGACGGGGCAGGCGGGGTACTCGGCGGGCACGGACTTGAGCCCGTTGAGCCAGCCGGACGGCGTGCGCACGGCGGGGCCGGTGACGGTGATGTCGGGGATGGCGTCGGCGAGCGCGCCGAAGATCAGCTCGATCTCCATCCGCGCCAGGTTGTTGCCCAGGCAGTAGTGCGGGCCGGTGCCGCCGAAGCCCACGTGCGGGTTGGGCGAGCGGGTGATGTCGAAGGTCAGTGGATCGGTGAAGGCGGCCTCGTCGAAGTTGGCCGCGGCGTAGAGCATGACGAGGCGGTCGCCCCGGCGGACGGCCTGCCCGCCCAGCTCGACGTCGCGGGTGGCGGTGCGCTGGAACGACATCACGGGGCTGGCCCAGCGCACGATCTCGTCGACCGCGGTGGCGGGGCGTTCGCGCCGGAAGAGATCCCACTGGCCGGGGTTGTCCTGGAAGGCGAGCAGCCCCTGGGCGACCGCGTCGCGGGTGGTCTCGGTGCCGGCGACCATGAGCAGTACCAGAAACGAGCCGAACTCGGCGTCGGTGAGGGCCCCCGCGTCGTCCTGCGCGCGCACCAGGGTGGTGACGATGTCGTCGGCCGGGCGGGCGCGGCGCTCGGCGGCCAGCGCCATCGCGTAGGCGGCGACCTGGCCCATGGCCTCGAGCGGGTCGCCGGGGACGTCGGGGTCCTCGCGGCCGGTCATGGTGGTGGACCAGTCGAAGATGCGGCGGCGCTCGGCCTGCGGCACGCCGATGATGTCGGCGATCGCCTGCAGCGGCAGCTCGGTGGCGACCTGGTCGACGAAGTTGCCGGAGCCCGCCTCCGCGGCGCGGGCGACGATGTCGCGGGCCCGGGCGGCGAGGCCCTCGCGCAGAGTGGCGATGGCGCGCGGGGTGAAGCCGCGCGAGACGATCTGCCGCAGCGCGGTGTGCTCGGGCGCGTCCTTGTTGAGCATGATGCTGCGGGCCGACTCGATGTTCTCGCGGGGGCAGCCGTCGGCGTAGCGGATGGTGGCGGTGTTCTCCCAGGACGAGAACGTCTCGCCGTCGCGGGAGACCTGGCGGACCAGCTCGTTGGTGGAGACGGCCCAGAAGCCGGAGTCGTCGAATCCGCCGATGCCCGGCGGCTGCGGATTCCACCACACGGGGTGCTCGGCGCGCAGCCGCGCGAACACCGCGTGCGGGATGCCGTCGGTGTAGAGCGAGGGGTCGGTGACGTCGATGCCGGACAGGTCGGTGCCGGTGGGGAGGGACATGGCGGTTCCTTCCGCAGTGCCGGGGTGCGCGGGGCGGACGCCTCGCACGGGCTGTGATGCCAGTCATATTAATGATGTTCGTTAGTATGTCAATGAAAGTTTCGAGGAGGTGGGCGATGGCGCGGGAATCCGCACGGGAGCGGCTGATCCTGGCCGGTGAGCAGCTGTACGCCGAGGCGGGCGTGGGGCGGGTGCGGCTGCGCGAACTCAACGCGCTGGCCGGGGTGCGCAACGACTCCGCCGTGCACTACCACTTCGGGTCGCAGGACGGGCTGCTGCGCGAGATCCTGCGCATCCACCTCGCCGACCTCGGCGCGCGCGTCGACGAATGCACGGCGGCGCTGTGCGCCGGGCGGGACGGCTCGCCCGAGGCCATCCGCGACGCGATCGCCGCGCTCGCGATCCCCTTCGCGGAGAAGCTCGACGACGAGCGCGGGCGGCGGTTCATCCGCATCGTCGCGCAGGTGTGGGGCGAAGTGCCGGGCTGGCGCCAGTCCAGCGTGGTGCCGTCGAGCGCGCTGGCGCTGGACCTGATCCGGCGCAGCCTGCGCGGCCTTCCGGACGAGGTGGTCGAGAGCCGGATGTGGATGATCACCCGGTTCGTGGTGTCCTGCTTCGGCATGCGCGCCGAGCGCCACGACAGGGCCGCAGGCGAGGGCGGCGAAGCGCAGATGCCGCTGGACGCGTTCGTGTTCGACGTGGTGCAGATGGCCACGGCCGCGTACCTGTCCGCGCCGCCGGTGGGCGGGTTCTGGCCCGCGGCGTGGCCGGCGATCCGGTCGCAGGAGGAGGGCGCGGCCGCTGCGCCTGTTGTGACGCCCGGGGTCTGATCCGCGCGCGTCACGGCTGCCGCCGCACTGTGTACGTGGAGCAGGTCCATACGAGTCATCCGAATGACACCGCATCGGCATGGACAGCCACGTTCCCGGGCGTGCGGATCCAGTCCGATCTGGTTCAGGCGGACGATGGGTTCAGACGGACGATGAGTGGAGCGTTGCAGGCCGCAACGTCAGTGGCGGAGTGTAACTTCGGTCCGGTGGCAGCGATCACAATAGGGCGACCCCGCGTGGTCATGATGTGCGGGCCAGGTGGTGCCGGCAAAACCACCTACGCCAAGCGTCTGGAGCGCGAAGGCTGGACGCGCCTGTCGTTCGAGGTGGAGTTCTGGGATCGCGGAATCAGGACGATGCCGCCCGCCGAGGTGGTGGCCGACGTGGCGGCAGACCTGAAAGCACGGCTGCTGAGTAACGTCACGGCGGGGGACGATGTCGTGCTCGATTTCGGGTTCTGGTTCCGGCGGCAACGTGACGAATACCGTGCGCTTCTCGCGCCCCACGGCATCGTGCCGGAGACTGTGTACATCGCGACGAGTCTTGAGACCATCCTGAGCCGGGTTGGTGACCGGCACGGCAGGCAGGCGGATGATTGGCCGCTCACCGAACAGACGGCGACCGAGTATTTCGAGCGGTTCGAGCCGCCGACGCCTGACGAGGGTCCGCTTGAGGTGGTGCGCTGACCCGCGCATAAGCCCAGACCTCGTGATCAACGCGCCCCGGGCCTGGTCGCCCGCAGCGCCCCCGCCCCGCACGCCACCGCCGCGGCCGCGCCCACCCTCCCGGCCAGCCGCACCGCGTCACCGATGTCGGCGCCGCACGGCGCGGGGCCGTAGCCCAGCGCGCCCCTGTCCTCCACCGCGCC
>CAZDSL010000368.1:0-3042 GCA_964507655.1 uncultured Mycobacteriaceae bacterium
CGGGCGCCTCCCCCGGCACGGCGGCGCCCGCCCCCGGCCCGGCGACCTGCCGCACCGACGGGCTCGACGTCACCCGCGGCCGCACCGGCGGCGCCGCGGGATCGGTCATCCTCACGCTGGTGTTCACCAACACCTCCGCGGCGCCGTGCACCCTCACCGGCCACCCGGGCGTCTCCTACGTCGGCGAGGACGGCGCCACACAGGTGGGCGCCGCGGCGGTGCGTACCGGGCAGCAGTCCGGGCCGGTGGTCCTCGCACCGGGGGCCGCCGCCTCGGCCCAGGTGCGCGCCGCGCAGGTGGGCAACTACCCGGAGCAGGAGTGCAGGCCCACGCCCGTCGCGGGCCTGCGCGTCTATCCGCCCGACAACACCGCGTCGGTGGTGCTGCCCTACTCCGGCACCGGATGCGCGGCGGAGTCGCCCGGCATCACCCAGCTCGACGTGCACCCGGTGGTGCCGGGCACGGACGGCTGACCACAATCACCCCGGCAATCACAGAATTCACTTGCAACACGCGGGCATCAATAGTTGACTTCTACGCAGCACACACCGTAGGCGCGCATCCGCGCGGGCCGCGGGCCGCAGCGGGAGGTCAGCAATGGAGTTGTCACGACGGGACGCGCTGCGCGCACTCGCCACCGGAGCCACCGCCGTCGCCGGCATGACGCTGCTCGGCACGGGCACCGCGCGGGCGGACGGGCTGGGCACGCTCATCGACTACTCGGCCGGCATCCCCTCCGCCGCGGCCATCCGCGCCGCCGGCTACGCGGGGGCCATCCGCTACTGCTCCGACCCGCGCGAGGCGTGGATGGCCGGCAAACCGCTGCGCCGCAGCGAGGCCGACGCGCTGCGCGGCGCCGGGCTCGAGGTGGTCTCCTGCTATCAGTTCGGCAAGGGCGACACCTCCGACTGGCTCGGCGGCCACGCGGCGGGCGTGCAGCACGCGACGCGCGCGCTCGAGATCCACCGCGCGGCCGGCGGCCCCGACGGCGCCCCCATCTACATGTCGATCGACTCCAACCCCGACCGCGCCCGATTCGACGCGCAGGTGCTGCCCTTCCTGCAGGGATGCGAAAGCGTCCTCGGCCACGCCCGCACCGGCGTGTACTGCAACGCGCCCACCATCGACTGGGCGCTCGCCGCCGGGGTGGGCGCCTTCTTCTGGCAGCACGACTGGGGCAGCGGGGGCCGCGTCCACGACGCCGCGCACCTGCACCAACGCACCATCGACGCCGACTCGCTCGACGGCGTCGGGATCGACCTCAACACCATCCTCAAGCCCGGATACGGGCAGTGGTCAGGCGCCGCCGCCGGCACCACCACACCGCCCGCCGCCCAGGCCTCCGCCCCCGCCCCCGGCGACGCGGCGGACCTGCTCGGACGCGTCACCGGTTCCGCCGGCGACCCCGCCGCCCTCCTCGGCGACGGCACCCTCGACCGGATCACCTCGCTCGCCGACCGCGCCCTCGGCCTGGCCGGCAAGCTCGCCGGGCGCATCGGCTAGGCGCCGCTCAGCGGAAGGCGAGTACCCGATCCGCCCCACCACCACCACGGGGCCCACCCCGCGGGGCCTCAGCGGAAGGCCAGTACCCGATCCGCCCCACCACCACCACGGGGCCCACCCCGCGGGGCCTCAGCGGAAGGCCAGTACCTCTCCACCCCACACCGCGCGCATCGCCCGATCCGCATCCGTCACCACCTCGTCGCGGCGGTCGATCAGCAGCGTGCGCCGCCCGCGCTCGTCGTATTCGGGCCAGGAACCGCCCTCCCCCGGTGCGTCGGGCCTGCCGGTGCGGGCGAACGCCAGCCAGCGCGACCGCAGGCGCACGGCCACCGCCTCCGCGGCGCGGCGCCCGCCCAGGAGGAACGTCGGATCGGGCCGCAGCGCCCCGAAGGTGCCGAACAGGTACGGGATCTCCGTCGCGTGCCCCGCACCGATGCGCGAGGCCCGCAGCATGGGCGTGGCGTGGTCGAACCGGTACAGCCACGTGGGGGCCACCCGGCTGTGCGCCTCCGCGATCCACACCGCGGGCATGCGGAAGGCGGCGTCCTGCGACACGGCGACCGCGCCGCGCGACCGGGGCAGGTCGGGGTACCCCGACATGATGGCCGCCACCCGCTCCGGGGCGACGTCCGGATTCGCCGCGAGCACCCCGGCGAGCATCCGGTACACCGATTCCGGCGTCACCGGCATCATCTGCATCCGCAGCAGCCGGAAGATCGAGGCCTCGTCGCGGTTGGTACCGATCACCAGCGGCACCCGGTGCTGCCGCCCCTTCTGGAACGCGGCCACCGGGTAGTGCGGCACCAGGTCGCGGTCCACCACCGGCGCGATGGCCAGCGTGCCGGGCGTGCGCCCGAACACCTCGGTGGCCAGCTCGCCGCTCGCGGCCGCCAGCCGTTCCACCGGCAGAGACCGCAGGCGCCCAGGGTCGCCCCGCTCCACGCCGAGCAGGTCGAGCAGGCGCCCCGCCACCACGGCCGCCCGCTCGGCGCCGTACACCGACGTGGCCGGTGAGCTCTGCGCGATCGCGCGATGGAACAGCCCCTCCGCCCGCGGCACCGTCATCAGCGTCGTCACCGCACCGCCGCCGGACGATTCCCCGAACAGGGTCACGTCGCCGGGATCGCCGCCGAACGCGGCGATGTTCTGCCGCACCCATTCGAGCGCCGCGATCTGATCGCGCAGCCCCACATTCGAGTCGAACGGCTCCTCGGGCGTCGCGACCGAGCCCAGATCGACGAACCCGAGCACGCCCAGCCGGTAGTTGACGGTGACCACCACGACGCCACCCTCCCCGGCCAGCGTGCGACCGCGGTAGAGGCCCTGCGACCCGGCGCCCATGTAGTAGGCGCCGCCGTGGATCCACACCAGCACCGGGCGGCGCGTGCCGTCGGGGGGCGGCGCCCACACGTTGAGGTTGAGGCAATCCTCGTCGCGGGTCAGCTCCGCCTCGATGGGCATGCCCTCCGCCTGCGGGCAGATGGGGCCGAACCGTGCGCAATCGCGCACGCCCTGCCACGGCGCGGCCGGCTGCGGCGC
>CAZDSL010000369.1:0-3029 GCA_964507655.1 uncultured Mycobacteriaceae bacterium
CGGCCGGCGTTGCGCAGCAGGTACTCGAGCAGCTCGAACTCCTTGAGCGGCGGGGCGATCTCCTGGCCCGACACCGTCACCACGTGCCGCTCCACGTCCATCACCACCGGCCCGCAGGCGAGCGTGCCGTCGTCGTCGCGCTCCTCCTCGCCGCCGGCCTCGGCGCCGCGGCGCAGCACCGCACGGATGCGGGCGATGAGCTCGCGCGCCGAGTACGGCTTGGTGACGTAGTCGTCGGCGCCGATCTCGAGCCCCACGACCTTGTCGATCTCGCTGTCGCGGGCCGTCACCATGATCACGGGCACCGACGACTTGAGCCGCAGCTGCTTGCACACGTCGGTGCCGCTCATGCCCGGAAGCATGAGGTCGAGCAGCACGATGTCGGCGCCCTCGCGCTCGAACGAGTCCAGTGCCGAAGGTCCGTCCATGCACACGGCCACCTCGAACCCCTCCTTGCGAAGGAGGAAGGCGAGCGGCTCGGCCAGCGAGGGTTCGTCCTCCACGATCAGCACGCGGTTCACCGGCGGGTGTCCTCTCTGTGGTCGGGGTCGGGCCGGGGCGGCGGCCCCGGCGGGGTCGGGGCGGGCTGCGGGCCGGCGGCCTTGTCCGGCAGGTGGGCGGGGATCTCCAGCGTGAAGGTGGAGCCGGTGCCCGGCTTGCTCCACAGCCGGATGCGCCCGTTGTGGTTGATGGCGACGTGCTTGACGATGGCCAGACCCAGGCCGGTGCCGCCCGTCTCGCGCGAGCGGGCCTTGTCGACGCGGAAGAACCGCTCGAACACCCGCTCCTGGTACTTGGGTGCGATGCCGATGCCGTGGTCGGTGACGCTGATCTGCACGTGCCCGCGCCGCAGCGCCCGGCTCACGGCCACCGGCGAACCGGGCGGCGAATAGTTGACGGCGTTGGAGATGAGGTTGGTGAGCGCCGTGGTCAGCAGCATCTCGTCGCCCAGCACGTGCAGGCCGCTGGGGGCGTCGGTGGTGATCTCGATGCCGGCCGTGTCGGCCGCCAGCGCCGCGTTGCCCAGCGCCGCCTGGACGATGGCGTCGACGTCCACCACCTCGAGGTTGGGCAGCTTCTCGGCGCCCTGCAGCCGCGAGAGCGCGATGAGCTCGGAGACCATGGCCCCCAGGCGCGTCGCCTCGCCCTGCACCTTCTGGCCGAAGTGGCGGACGGTGTCGGGGTCGTCGGCGGATTCGAGCAGGGCCTCGGCCAGCAGCCCCATCGCGCCGACGGGCGTCTTGAGCTCGTGGCTGACGTTGGCCACGAAGTCGCGCCGCGCCGACTCCATGCGCACCAGCTCGGAGTCGTCGTCGGCGAACAGCAGCGCGTAGCGGCCGACCCTGTCGTCGAGCACGCGGGCCTGGCCTCGCACCGACATCGACCGGCCGCGGTCGCGCTGGTCGCCCACGAGGTCGAAGTCGACGGGGTGGCGATCGGAGAGCACCTTGCGCGCGGCCGCCCAGGCGCGGTCGTCGAGCTCGTCCTCGTGCACCAGCCCCAGCTCGGCGGCGCGCCGGTTGGACAGCACGATGCGCCGCTCGCCGTCCACCACCGCGATGCCGGTGGGCGAATCCTCCACCACTAGCTCCAGCAGCTTGGACTGCGACGGGCCGTGCGCCAGGTAGCGCCGCGCGTCGATCCACGCGCGCAGGCGGGGGGCCGCGGCGACGCCCGCCCCCGCGCCCACGACGAGGCCGATCGCCAGCGTCAGCCAGATCACCGGGCGGGACCTATTTGCCCTGGCCCGCCACCGCGGCCGCACCCGCCGCGGCGGCCTCGGGATCGAGGTACTCGCCGCCGGGGGTGGTCGGGCGCAGCCGGCCGCCCTCCTCGACGAGGTCGTAGCGCAGCGGGATGCCGGTGGGGATGTTCACCCCGGCGATGTCGGCGTCGGAGATGCCGTCGAGGTGCTTGACGAGCGCGCGGATCGAGTTGCCGTGCGCGGCCACCAGCACGGTGCGGCCGGCGCGCAGGTCGGCGCCGATCTCCGCCTCGAAATACGGCACCAGCCGCTCGACGACGTCCTTGAGGCACTCGGTGGCGGGCACCTGCTCGAGCCCGGCGTAGCGGGGGTCGGCGTCCTGGCTGAACTCGCTGCCGGCCTCGATGGCCGGCGGCGGGGTGTCGTAGCTGCGGCGCCACAGCATGAACTGCTCCTCGCCGAACTCGGCCTTCGTCTGCGCCTTGTCCTTGCCCTGCAGCGCGCCGTAGTGGCGCTCGTTGAGCCGCCAGTCGCGGTGCACGGGGATCCAGTGCCGGTCGGCCGCGTCCAGGGCCAGGTTGGCCGTGGTGATGGCGCGGCGCAGCAGCGACGTGTAGAGCACGTCGGGCAGCAGGCCGTGCTCGGCCAGCAGCTCGCCACCCCGGCGCGCCTCCGCCGTGCCCTTGTCGGTGAGGGCCACGTCCACCCAGCCGGTGAACAGGTTCTTCGCGTTCCACTCGCTCTCGCCGTGGCGGAGCAGCACCAGGGTTCCGATCGTCATGTGCCCGATTATCCCAGGGGCTCCGGACCGTCCGCAGCCTGACCCGCACCGCCGGGCCCCGCGCCGGCCGACTCCACCACGCCGGCGCCGTCCGGGGTGGCCCCGATCTCGCCGCGCGCGGCGGCGGCGCGGTCGTCGTCGGTGATGAGATGCTCGAACGCCGCGAGGTTGCGCAGCGACTCGCCGCGCACCGTGCGCCAGCGCCACTCGCGCCGGATGGAGGTGTGGAAGCCCAGCTCGAGGATGGTGTTGAAGTCGCCGTCCGCGGCCTCGAGCACCTGCCCCAGCACCCGGTCGAGCTCCTCGGGGCCCAGCGCGTCGAGCGAGATGCGGCCGACGAGGTAGATGTCGCCGATCTTGTCGATCGTGTAGTGCACGCCGAACAGGTGCCGGTTGCGCCGCAGCAGCCACTTGTGCACGGCCGCCTGGTCCTCGTCGGGGTGGCGGCACACGAACGCCTCCACCCGCACGCCGTGCACGCCCACCGTGAGCAGGCAGGTGGTCTTGAGCTTGCGCTCGCCGGGCAGCGTGAGCACGAAGTGC
>CAZDSL010000370.1:0-1119 GCA_964507655.1 uncultured Mycobacteriaceae bacterium
AAGGCCATGGACGAGCTCGGCCGCATCCAGAAGGACGGCGAGGCCGGCGAGGACGACGTCACCCGCGCCGAGAAGGAACTCGACAAGACCACCGCCAAGTACGTCGGCCAGATCGACGAGATGGTCAAGAACAAAGAGACCGAGCTGCTGGAGGTCTGATCGGCGGGGCGCCGGGCCGGGTGGCCGCGCGGCGCCGCGCCGTCCATCATGCGCGAGCACACCATCACACCAGGAGGCCCTGTGACCTCAGGCGGCGACGCCCCCCGGCAGGAACCGGCGGCGCTGGCGTCACGGGCGGGGCGCAACCTGCCCGCGGCGATCGGCGTCGGCGTGGGGCTGGGCGCCCTCGTCATCTGCGTGCTGCTGTTCGCCCCCACGGCCTGGGTGGCGGTGGTGGCGGTCGCGGCGGCCATCGCCACGTGGGAGGTGTGCACGCGCCTGCGCCAGGGCGGCATCGCGGTGCCGCTGCTGCCGCTGCTCGCGGGCGGGCAGGCCATGATCTGGCTGGCCTGGCCGTACGGGGTGGAGGGGGTGTTCGATGCCTTCGCGGTGACGGTGCTGGTGCTCATGATCTGGCGGCTGGTCTCGGGCGGGCTGTCCGCCGCCCCGCGCAACTACACCCGCGACATGGCCGTCGGCGTGTTCGTCGCGGCGTGGATCCCGCTGTTCGCGGCCATCGGCGCGCTGCTGGTGCTCGACGGCGACGACGGCGCCGGCAAGGTGTTCTGCCTCATGATCGGCGTCGTGTGCTCCGACGTGGGCGGCTACGCGGCGGGCGTGCTGTTCGGCAAGCACCCCATGGTGCCGGCGATCAGCCCCAAGAAGTCGTGGGAGGGGCTGGCGGGCTCGCTCCTGCTCGGTGTGGTCGGCGGCGTCCTCACGGTGACCCTGATCCTCGGCGCCGCGTGGTGGATCGGCGTGATCCTCGGCGCGGTGATCGTGCTGAGCTCCACGCTGGGCGACCTGGTCGAATCGCAGGTCAAGCGCGACCTCGGCATCAAAGACATGGGCACGCTGCTGCCCGGCCACGGCGGCATCATGGACCGCCTCGATTCCGCGCTGCCGTCCGCGGTGGCCACCTGGGTGGTGCTGGGCCTGGCGCTGTAGCGGCGCCGCGGG
>CAZDSL010000370.1:1219-3020 GCA_964507655.1 uncultured Mycobacteriaceae bacterium
CAGGGCCGGCGCTTGAGGTCAGGGCCGGTGCTTGCGGGCGGCGCGCCGCATCTGCAGCATGCGGGCCCCGCCGAGCAGCGCGGTGATGAGCGCGCCGATGATCGCGGCGAGGAGGATCGCGACGCCCAGCGGCAGGCTGAAGTGCCAGGTGAAGATCTGGAAATCGGCCGAGTCGGAGTTCTGGATGATGAACACCAGCAGGAAGATCAGGACTATCGCGCCGATGATCCACGCCCACCAGGCGCGGGCGGTGCGCGTGCCGCTGGCCAGGTCGACCCGCCGGCGCGGGCGAGCGGAGGCCGCGCCGCCCGGGGATGCCGCGCCAGTGGGCGAGGCCGTGCCTGTGGGCGAGGCCGTGCTGCCCGGGGAGGCCGCGGGGGCCCGCCCCTCGGGTGCCGGATCGCCGGCGGGGGAGCCCGTGGGCGTTCCCTCGGCCGCGCCGGGGCCGGTGGCGGCGGCGCCGTCGTGCTCGTCGTCGGTGCTCATGCCCCGATGATCCCTCAGATGGTGACGGCGCGCACGGTTCGCGCCCCGCGCCGGTGCGTCCCACGTCGGCGCCGCCCGCGGCGGCGGTCGCGGCGATCATCTGGGAGGATGGAACGATCATGGCTGGCTCTGCGCGTACCCCCACCCCTCCCGAGGCCACCCGCCTCTCCGATCCCGCCGCGGCACCCGCGCCGGACGGGGCGCGCTCCGGCGGGGCGGCCAGGTCCGCGCCGCCCACGCTCGTCTTCTCCGCCCCCCGCCGTGGCCTGCCGCCCACCCACCTCGCCGACCTGGACGCCGCCGGCCGCGCCGCCGCGGTCGCCGAGCTGGGCCTGCCCCGGTTCCGCGCCGATCAGATCGCGCGCCAGTACTACGGGCGCCTCGTGGCCGATCCCGCCGGGATGACCGACCTGCCCGCGGCGGTGCGCGAGAAGGTGGCCGGGGCGTTGTTCCCGCCGCTGCTCACCGCCGTCCGCGACATCGCCTGCGACGACGGGACCACCCGCAAGACGCTGTGGCGCGCGGGCGACGGCACGCTGCTCGAGAGCGTGCTCATGCGCTACCCCGACCGCGCCACCCTGTGCATCTCGAGCCAGGCCGGGTGCGGCATGGCCTGCCCGTTCTGCGCCACCGGCCAAGGCGGACTCAACCGCAACCTGTCCACGGCCGAGATCGTCGACCAGGTGCGTGCGGCCGCCGCCGCGATGCGCGACGGCGCGCTGCCGGGCGGCCCCGGGCGGCTGTCCAACGTGGTGTTCATGGGCATGGGCGAGCCGCTCGCCAACTACAAGCGCGTGGTCGCGGCGGTGCGGCGCATCACCGACCCGGCGCCCGACGGCTTCGGCCTCTCGCAGCGGGGCGTGACGGTGTCCACGGTGGGGCTCGCCCCCGCCATCCGCAAGCTCGCCGACGAGGGCCTGGCGGTGACGCTCGCGGTGTCGCTGCACACCCCCGACGACGAGCTGCGCGACACGCTCGTGCCCGTCAACAACCGGTGGTCGGTGGCCGAGGTGCTCGACGCGGCCCGCTACTACGCCGACCGCACCGGGCGGCGCGTATCCATCGAGTACGCGCTGATCCGCGACGTCAACGACCAGCCGTGGCGCGCCGACCTGCTCGGGCGCAAGCTCCGCAAGGCGCTGGGGCCGCTGGTGCACGTCAACCTCATCCCGCTCAACCCCACCCCCGGCAGCGAGTGGGACGCCGCCCCCAAGCCGGTGGAGCGCGAGTTCGTGCGCCGCGTGCGGGAGGCGGGCGTCTCGTGCACGGTGCGCGACACCCGCGGCCAGGAGATCGCGGCCGCGTGCGGCCAGCT
>CAZDSL010000371.1:0-3007 GCA_964507655.1 uncultured Mycobacteriaceae bacterium
ACGTTGAAGAAGTAGCCGCCCGCCACGCCGACCACGCTGACCAGGCCGTTGAGCAGCACCGCCACGAGCACCATGCCCAGCACCCGCGGCACCACGAGCCGCTGGATGGGGTCGATGCCCAGCACCCGCATGGCGTCGATCTCCTCGCGGATGGTGCGCGAGCCCAGATCGGCGGCCACGGCCGAACCCGCCGCGCCCGCCACCAGCAGCGCCACCACGAGGGGGCTGGCCTGCTGGATCACGGCGACCACGCTGGCGGCGCCGGTGAACGACTCGGCGCCGAGCTGCTTGATCAGCGACCCCGTCTGCAGCGACACGGTGGCGCCGAACGGGATGGCCACCAGGATCGTGGGCAGGATCGTCACGGAGGCGATGAACCACGCCTGCAGGATGAACTCGCGGAACTGGAAGGGCCGCTGCAGCGAGGCCCGGCCCACGTCCACGAAGAGCTGGAACATCAGCCCCGCCTGCGTGAGGGCGCCCTCCACCCCCCGGACGACCGCGTCGACGTAGCGATTATCGCGAGCGCCGACGGCGGCGTTCGTCACGGCCGCCCTTCACCGGCCGGCGGCTGCTGCTCGGCAGCCGCGAACACCTCGGTAGCGGGGTCGTCCGCCTCTCGGGAATGGGCGCCGGGCGCGGAACGCTCGGCGGGCTCGTAGTCGTCGAGCGCGTCGGCCCCGTAGCGCCCCTCGAGGCTGGCGAGGATGCCCTTCTGCGCGTCGGGCGGCAGGGTGTGCAGGATCTCGCGGACGCGGGCCTGCCGGCGGTGGACGGCCTGGCGCTCGGGCATGCCCGGGCTGGCCTCCATCTGCCGCACGATGCCGCGCACGTCCTCGTCGGGCGAGCCGTCGTGGTGGCCGGCCGCCTGCGCCGCCAGCTCGGCCGCCATCTGGGCGTCGTCCTTCTCCTCCGACATGCCGATGGGGCCGATCTTGCGGCCGTTGAGGAACTGCTCGACCACCGGCTCGTCGCTGGTGAGCAGGACCTCGCGCGGGCCGAACATCACCAGCTGCTTGCGGAAGAGCATGCCGAGGTTGTCGGGCACCGTGCGGGCCAGGTTGATGTTGTGCGTCACGATCAGCACCGTGGCGTCGATCTGCGCGTTGATGTCGATGATGAGCTGGCTCAGGTAGGCCGTGCGCACCGGGTCGAGGCCCGAGTCGGGCTCGTCGCAGAGGATGATCTGCGGGTCGAGCACCAGCGCGCGGGCCAGGCCGGCGCGCTTGCGCATGCCGCCGGAGATCTCGCCCGGAAGCTTGTTCTCCGCACCGATGAGGCCGTTGAGCTCGAGCTTCTCCATGACGATCTTGCGGATCTCGGACTCGCTCTTCTTGGTGTGCTCGCGCAGCGGGAAGGCGACGTTGTCGTAGAGGTCCATCGAGCCGAACAGCGCGCCGTCCTGGAACAGGACGCCGAACATCTGCCGGATCTCGTAGAGCTCCTTGGACGAGCACTGGAGGATGTCCGTGCCGTCGATGATGATCTTGCCCTGCTCGGGCCGCAGGAGCCCGATGAGCGACTTCAGGAACACCGACTTGCCCGTGCCGGAGGGGCCGAGCAGCGCGCTGACCTCACCGGCGGGCAGCGTCAGCGTGACGTCCTGCCAAATATTCTGAGAACCGAACGACTTGGTGAGCCCCTCGACTGCGACCTCGACTCCCACGACACCTCCCACAGTGTTCACCACACCGACACCCGTTGTGGCTCGCGTCACCCTATCTTATGACTCCACGGGCCCGTGCACGGGCCCTACTGACTAGTCAGTAGTGAGTGGTCCCCACGCGGCATCCCCTGACTTTTCACCCCCGGAGGATGCGGTGCGCGGCGCCCTGCGCCGACCGGCCGTGCGCGCCGCCCCCGATGCACCGCGCCCATATCACCTTCCGGGTCCGCCTGTATTCCACCACACATCCTTCGGCGCGTCTGCACCGCACGAGCCGTGTCGCCGCACGGCCGCCGCGCGCCCCTCCCCGACCGGGCCCGCCGAAATGCCCTCACCTGCACAAACGGAGACGGACCGCCCCGTGGGGCGGCCCGTCTCCGTGGATGCGAACCGTTACTCAGGTGTGACCCGTCGTACCGGAAACGCCATCGGCGCACACGTCTTACTTGACGGTGACCTTGGCGCCGGCCTCCTCGAACTTGGCCTTGGCGGCGTCCGCCGTCTCCTTGTCGACCTTCTCCAGGATGGCCTTGGGGGCGCTCTCGACGAGGTCCTTGGCCTCCTTCAGGCCGAGGCCCGAGACGACCTCGCGGACGACCTTGATCACCTGGATCTTCTTGTCGCCGGCACCCTCGAGGATGAGGTCGAACTCGTCCTGCTCGGCGGCGGCGTCGGCGCCACCGGCGGCCGGGGCGGCGCCCGGGGCGGCAACGGCGACGGGGGCGGCCGCGGTGACCTCGAAGGTCTCCTCGAAGGCCTTCACGAACTCGCTGAGCTCGAGGAGGGTGAGCTCCTTGAACGCGTCGAGCAGTTCTTCAGTGCTGAGCTTCGCCATGGTGGCGGTCCTTCCTGTATGTCCGGATCCGGCCAGCGGATCCTGCGGTACGGGCGCGCACGCGCGTGCGCATGGGGTGATGCGTGACTCGCGTCGCGCGGGTCAGGCGCTGACGGGCTCGCCCTCGGCGGCCTTCTTGTCCTGCAGCGCAGCGGCAAGACGGGCCACCTGCGAGGCCGGGGCGTTGAACAGCCCGGCCGCCTTGGTGAGGTTGCCCTTCATGGCGCCGGCCAGCTTGGCCAGCAGCACCTCTCGGGACTCGAGATCGGCGATCTTGTCGATCTCCTCCACGCTCAGCGTGGCACCGTCCAGGTAACCGCCCTTGACGACGAGGGCCTTGTTCTCCTTCGAGAACTTCTTGATCGCCTTGGCCGCGTCCACGGCCTCGCCCCTGACGAAGGCAATCGCCGTGGGGCCGACGAACAGATCGTCCAGCCCCTCGATCCCGGCCTCCGCCGCGGCACGCTTGACCAGCGTGTTCTTGGCGATGGAGTAGGTGACATCGG
>CAZDSL010000372.1:0-3007 GCA_964507655.1 uncultured Mycobacteriaceae bacterium
CCGCTGCGGCAGCACTCCCACCCTCCCCAGCCCTTGACCGGACGGCTCCGCGGCGAGTTCGAGCACGTCGTAGGCCGGCTCCTCGTAGGGGTGCGCGGCCCGCAGCGCCGCCCGCACCCGCTCGCGCAGCGGGCGCGGCGCCACCATCTCCACCCGCAGCTCGCGCACGTGCTCGAGCTCCCCGATGCTCCCCAGCGCGGGGTTCGCCCCGCCGAGCGGGCGGAAGCGCCCCTCGCCCTCGACGGCCCAGCTGCAGCTGTCGTAGTCGCCGACGGTGCCCGCCCCCGCGGCGAACATCGCCTCGCGCACCGCGTCGGCGGCGTCCGCCGGCACCATCACGGCCCACTTGTCCAGCGCGGGCGCGGGCTGCGGGGCGAGCGGCGCCACGTCGGCCAGGCCCAGCGCGCCGGCCAGCGCGTCGGACACCCCGGGCGAGGCGCTGTCGGCGTTCGTGTGCGCCGTGAACAGCGCGCACCCGGCCCGGACGAGCCGGTGCACCAGCGCGCCCTTGGGGGTGTGCGCGCCCACGGTGTCGACCCCGCGCAGCAGCAGCGGGTGGTGCACCAGCAGCAGCTGCGCGCCGGACGCGACGGCCTCCTCCACCACCGCCTCGGTGGCGTCGACGGCGACGAGCACCGACGACACGGGCTCGGCCGGGTCGCCGCACACCAGCCCCACCGAGTCCCAGTGCTCCGCCAGCCGCGGCGGATACGCGGCGTCGAGCGCGGCGATCACGTCGCGCAGCGCCACCGCGCCGGCGCCCGGCGCCCCGTCCGCCACAGAGTCCACTTCGGCCACGGCGGCCTCCCTTCGCCTCGGCTGCGTCGGCGGGCCCGCGACGGCGCGCCCGCCCCGGCCTGCACGCTACCGGCCCCGCGGCGCCGTGACCGGCGTCGCCGCGCACCCGCCCGGCGCGCGGCGGCGCCCGCGCACCCGGGACAATGGGGCCATGGCGCGCGCTGCAGACCCGATCGTCCTGTTCGACCTCGACGGCACCATCACCGATTCGGCCCCCGGCGTGGTGGGCTCGTTCCGCGCGGCGCTCGAGCAGCACGGCGTGCCGGTGCCGGGCGGCGACCTGACCACCCGCCTCGTCGGGCCGCCCATGGCCGTGACGATGGCCTCGCTGGGGCTGGGCCCCGCCCTCGAGCGCACACTCCTCGACGCCTACATGGCCCACTACGACGCGCACGGCATGCACCAGGCCACGGTGTTCCCCGGGATGGCCGCGCTGCTCGACGATCTCTCCGCCCGTCCGCTGCGGCTGGCGGTCACCACCTCCAAGCAGGAGCCCACCGCCCGCCGGGTGCTCGAGGAGAAGGGCCTGGCGCACCGCTTCGAGGTGATCGCCGGGGCGCAGGGGCCGCGGCACGCCAAGGCGGACGTCGTCGCCGACGCGCTGCGGCGGCTGGGGGTGAGCCCCGGCCCCGGCGGGCCCGCGATCGTGCTCGCCGGCGACCGCAGCCACGACGTGCACGGCGCCGCCCGGCACGGCATCCCCGCGGCGTTCGTCCGCTGGGGCTACGGCACCGACGCGGAGGCCGAGGGCGCGGCGTGGGTGGTCGATTCGCCCGGCGCGCTGGGGCGCACACTGCGGCGCTACCTGCTGGAGCGGCCGGCGCCCGGAGAGCCGGCGGCGGCCGACCCGCGCCTGCACATCACCTTCGTGTGCACCGGCAACATCTGCCGCTCCCCCATGGCCGAGAAGATCGTGGCCGCCCGCCTCGCCGGCGCGGGGCTCGCCGACCGCGTGCGGGTGACAAGCGCCGGCACCGGCGACTGGCACGTGGGCGAGCCGGCCGACACCCGCGCCCGCGACGAGCTCGCCGCGCACGGCTACCCCACCGCACACCGCGCCGCGCACGTGGGGCCGCAGCACCTGGGCGCCGACCTCGTGGTGGCGCTCGACGAGGGGCACCGCCGGGCACTGCTCGCGGCGGGCGCCGACCCCGCGCGGGTGCGGCTGCTGCGCTCGTTCGACCCGGCGGCCCCCGGGGGCGCGGAGGTGGCCGACCCGTACTACGGCGGCACCGACGGTTTCGCGCAGGTGCGCCGGCAGATCGAGGCGGCCGCCGACGGCATCGTGGCCTGGACGCGCGGCGCGGTCGACGCCCACGGCGCGGGCGAAGGCGCGGCAACCGCGGCGGGACGGCGCCTGTGACCAGCGTACTTCCGGCCATGGCCTACCGTTGACACCGTGCGACGACTGAGTTTCCTGCTGCGCCCGGGCTGGCTGGCGCTGATCGCGCTGTGCGTGGCGTTCGCCTACCTGTGCTTCACGGTGCTCGCGCCGTGGCAGCTGGGGAAGAACTCGCGCAACTCCGACCGCAACGACCGCATCTCCGCGTCGCTGCACGCCGATCCGGTGCCCGTGCAGCAGCTGCTGGCGGGCGAGCCGGCCGTGACCACCGCGCAGGAGTGGCATCCCGTCACCGCCACCGGCACCTACCTGGCCGACAAGCAGGTGCTGGTGCGGTTGCGGTCGGTCGACAGCGACCCCGCCTTCGAGGTGCTCGCCCCGCTGCGCCTCGACGACGGCACCACCATCCTCGTCGACCGCGGCTACGTGCGGCCCGATCAGCAGATGCAGCCCCCGCAGATCGCGCCGCCCCCCGCGGGCACCGTCACCCTCGACGCACGCGTGCGCCCGGCCGAGCAGGAGACCTCGCACCGCGAGACGGTGCACGAGGGCGGCTGGACGCAGGTGTACGCCATCGACCCGGCCGTCGTCGGCCCCCTCACCGGCCTCGACCTGGTGGGCGGCTACCTGCAGCTCGAGGCCGACCAGCCCGGCGGCCTGGGCGTGATCGCGCTGCCGCAGCTCGACTCGGGCCCGTACCTGTCGTACGGCCTGCAGTGGCTGGCCTTCGGCATCATGGCCCCGCTCGGCGCCGGCTACTTCGTGTGGGCCGAGCTGCGCGAGCGCCGCCTGCGCAAGGCCGCCGGGGCACCTGCCCCGGCGGTGGCCGCGGGCGGCCCGCCCCCCGGCGGTGCGGGCGGCGGCGCG
>CAZDSL010000373.1:0-3004 GCA_964507655.1 uncultured Mycobacteriaceae bacterium
CTCGGGCGCCTCGTACGACTCGTCGGCGGGCGCCGGGCGGGCGGCGGCCGGGGCGGGGGCGTCCCGCGGGCCCTCCGCCGGGGCATCGTCGGCGTCCGCGCGGTGCGAGCCGGGCCCGTCGCCGGGCTGCGGCAGCGGGGCGGGCTCCATGTCGTCCGGCAGCGCATGCCGCGGACCGCCTCCGGTGCGGGGGGTCGCCGGCGTGCCGGGGGTCCGTTCGCTGTCGGCCATTCGCGTCTCCTGTCTCGGCGCTCGACACTCACGCTGTGCCACACGATCCCGCGCGCCGCGGCCCGGGCTGTGGCCTCGCGCACAAACCTACCGGGCACGCGCGCGGGCGCGGGCGCGGGTGCGTGCCGCGCGCGCCGGGGCCACCGTGCGCAGGTCCGCGGGCGCGACGGCGTAATGTGACGGCCAACCTTTCCACCGCCGGTGCCGCCCGCGGCGCCCGCGGGCGGGCGGCCATGCCGTGCGCCCGGCGGCGGAGGACGACAGCACGGCTCGCGCGGCGCCCGCGCCGCAGCACACGCCAGGGCACGACAGATCGGAACAGACTCCATGACCGCCACCATCACGCCGACCACGGGCAGCCACTCGGCCATTATGGGCCTGGGCGCCTACCGCCCCGAGCGGGTCGTCACCAACGAGGAGATCTGCGAGAAGATCGACTCCACCGACGAGTGGATCCGCACCCGCTCCGGCATCCGTTCGCGCCGTTTCGCGGCGCCCGGCGAGTCGTCGGTGACGATGGGCATCGAGGCGGGCCGCAAGGCCATCGAGGCGGCGGGCCTCGAGGCGGAGCAGGTCGACTGCATCATCATGGCCACCTCGTCGCACTACAGCCAGACGCCGCAGGCGGCAACGCTGGTGGCGGACGCGCTGGGCCTCACCTCGCCCGGTTCGTTCGACCTCAGCGCCGGCTGCGCGGGCTTCTGCCACGGCCTGGCGGTGGCGTCCGACCTCATCCGCGCCGGCAGCGCCAAGCACGTGCTGGTGATCGGCGTCGACCACATGAGCCCCTCGCTCGACATGACCGACCGCACCTCGTGCTTCATCTTCGGCGACGGCGCCGGCGCCGTGGTGGTGGGCCCGTCCGAGACGCCCGGCATCGGCCCGGTGGTGTGGGGTTCGGACGGCTCGCAGGCCAAGGCCATCCGCCAGGTGCCCACGTGGCAGGAGATGGTGGAGAAGGACTCGTTCGAGCACCCGTGGATGCGCATGGAGGGCCAGTCGGTGTTCCGCTGGGCCGCCTTCACCATCGGCAAGGTGGCCAAGCAGGCGCTCGACGCCTCGGGCGTGACGATCGACGACCTCGACGCCTTCATCCCGCACCAGGCCAACCAGCGCATCAACGAGCTGATCGTGCGCGGGCTCAAGCTGCCCGAGTCGATCCCGGTGGCCGACGACATCGTCGAGACGGCCAACACGTCGTCCGCCTCGGTGCCGCTGGCCATGGAGAAGATGCTGCGCGAGGGCCAGGCCCCCGCGGGCGGCCTGGCGCTGCTGGTGGGCTTCGGCGCGGGCCTCGCCTACGCCGGCCAGGTGGTGCGCCTGCCGCAGGCGCCGGTGGTCTCGTAGCGCCGCGTCCCTACCGCGCACGGCGGGCGCCGTTCCCCGAGGGGAGCGGCGCCCGCCGTCGTCGGTGCGGTCGCCTACCCGTCGCCGTGCGGCTTGCGCAGCGCGAAGGCGAGGCCGCCGCCGAAGAGCACGACGGCCGCGATGACGAACCACCACCACTGGAACCCGCCCGAGCCGGAATCCTGCGCGGAGTCCGACGCGGGGGCCGAGGCGTCGGCCTTGGGGCCGGGCGTGCCGTCGCCCGCCGTGGTGAGCTCGAAGCTGCGGGTGTAGCCCACCACGTGCCCGTCGGCGGAGGTCACCCGCACCGCCACGGTGTACGTGCCGGCCGGGCCCAGGTCGCCCACGGGCACCGAGATGTCGGTGCCGTGCACCGTCGGGTCGCCCTTCGACCACAGGTTGCCGTCGGGGCCCACCACGGTGAGCTTGGCGTACTCCGGCGAGATCGCCTCGTTGAAGGTGATCGTCACCGTGTCGGGGCCGGTCGTGAGCTCGGCCCCGTCGGGCGGGCTCATCTGAACGATCGTCGAGTGCGCCGACGCGACGCCCGCGCCGGCCAGGCCGCCGAGCAGCACCAGCGCGCCGGTGACCAGGGCGGCGAGCAGCCGGGCGCCCGCGCGCACGGTCACGACCTCCTCCGCACCAGGCCGCCCAGCGCCAGCGCCAGCGCCAGCGCGCCCAGCACCAGGCCGGCGCCGCCCAGCCAGCGGGCGGTGGTGTCGCCGTCGTCGGACTGCGCCTGCGTGCTGTCGGCGGACGACGCCGCGGCGCCGTGCGCGGAGCCGCCGTCGGCCGCCGCGGGGGCGAGCGTCAGCGAGGGAGCCGGGTGCTCGGGCTCGTCCTGGCCGGCCTGGGCCTGCTGATCCCAGTCGACCACGGTGCCGTCCGAGTACGTCTGGCTGGCGGGGAAGTCCACCGCCGACTCGTCGGGCAGCGGACCCGCCGACAGGCGGAACTCGGCGAACTGCCCGGGTCCCACCTGCACGCCCGGGTCGGCGGTCCAGGTGACCGACGTGGCCAGGGCCGACTGCGGGTCCTTGGTGACCTCGGCGTGCCAGCCGGGCATCGGCTCGGTGCGCGCCGAGCGCAGGCCCGGCAGCGTCACCGTGAGGCCGGTGGTGCCGGCGGTGTCCGACTCGGTGGGCACCCGGAACGTCAGCACCTCGTAGCCGCCCTGCTCCGCGCCGGGCGCGGAGACGGTGACGTGGGCCGAGGCGAGTCCGGTGCCGGCCAGCGCGAGCGCGCCGGCCATCGACGCGGCGCACAGGGCGCGGCGTGCGTAGACCTTCATCAGGGTTGTGTCCTCTCGTGGGCGCGCCCGGCGCGGCATGGCCGGCGGGCGCGCGGCGGCGGGGCGGTGCGACTCGTCCGTCGCGCCGCCCGCGGATGCGGGGATGGTGCCCGGCCGCGGCGCGCTGTCACGCGG
>CAZDSL010000374.1:0-3002 GCA_964507655.1 uncultured Mycobacteriaceae bacterium
GGCGACAGCGCCGAGCGGATCACCGAATTCTGCCGGGCGCACCGCGACGGCGAGGGCGGCGCCGCGGGGGCCTGACCCCGGGCCGGCCGCCCCGCGTCCTCACTCCGGCAGCGGGCGGCCGTCCCACTCGTTCTCGAACATGAACGCCTCGGGCACGTTCACCCGGTAGCGCACGGCCTGGGCCAGGATGTTGCCCAGCGCCAGCGGCACGGCGAACGCGGGGCGCATGTCGTCGCCCTGGATGATCACCTCGTCGGTGCGGCGGAAATCGCGCAGGAACCCGCGCAGCGTGTTGCCCTTGAGCGACGACTTCTTCCACCCGTACATCGCCATGCCCGGGCCCAGCATCTTGGCGTTGCCGGTGCGCGGGGTGATGACGCCGTCGTTGACGCCGAAGAAGGCCAGGTCGACGCGGTCTTCGGGCTCGAACATCATCACGCCGCTGGTGGCGCGCGGGTTGCACTCGATGGTGTAGAGCCCGTGCTCGGGGCTGTCGATGAAGTCGAAGCCCACCTGCCCGGTGAAGTTGAGCTCCTTGACGCGTTTGCGCACCCACTCGGCGATGCCCTCGTGCTCCACCTGCTCGTAGCTCAGGCAGGAATGGCCGTCGATGGCGTACTTGACCGGGTAGAGCGCGTGCGCGTGCACCTCCCCGTTGTGGCAGATCGAGTACGAGCAGTACTTCGCGCCGCTCAGCCACTCCTGTGCGAGCCACGGGTTGGCCGGGTCGAAGCGCAGATCCTGCGGCTTGTTGTCGGGATCCACCTTGTGGATGTCCTGCGCCCCGCGCGAGTACACCTGCTTGAGCGCGAAGGTGCGGTCGAAGTCGAGCGCGTCGAGGTCGGCCTGGTTGCGCACCAGCGCGTACTTGAGCGTGGGCACGCCGAGCGAGTCGAGCAGGCGCTGGTACTCGTACTTGTTGTGCATCGAGTGCTCGAGCTCGAAGTCGGAGAGCAGCACCGTGCAGGTGGAGGGGATGAGGTCGGGGTGCCGCATGAGCACCTGGGCGAGGATGTCCGTCTCCTCGTGCACGGTGATGAGCAGGTCGATGGACTCCTCGCGCACGATCTTCGCCACCGCGAACGCCCACTCCACCGGCTCGTACTTGGGTCGCGGCGTGCGGTGCATCTTCTCGACGCGGTTGGAGAAGCGGCTGACGGCGAACGGCACCGCGTCCGCCACGTGCACGGTGTGCCCGGCAGAGCCGATGAGCCGCGCGATCGAGAGTGTGAGGAACGAGCGGCCGAAGGTGATGAGCACGCGCTTGCGTCCCAGCCGCGCCGCGGCCTCCGCGATGCCGGCCGCCGCGCCGCTCGCCGTCGGCGGGGCGCCGAGGCCGCGGGGAGCGTCCGGGCCACCGGCCTCCTGGGATGATGACGCCTGGGACGCGGACATCGGACCTCCGGTTTCATGCGGGCAGGGGCACCGCTCCCCACGGTATAGGGTCGCGCCGCCCGCGCGCGACGGCGCCGCGCCAGGCCGTCCCGGCAGGCGGGCAGGATGCGCTTTCGCCTGCCGCACCGTATAATTCCGGGGCCCGGCCGGGCCGGGACGGAATGCCCCGCATCCGGGGCGCAGCGCGATCGGCGGGCGGGTGTTCGGCGTCCACCACGGTCAGGGTTCGCACCGATGCGGCCGCCACCGCGGTGATGCACAATCCAAGCCAAGGGAAGCGTTCCCGTCGCGTGACGGGGGCGATGTCCGCGCCAGGAATGGATCCTGCGCACAGGTTGTTGTGGAAGTGAGTTGCCGCCCGGCGGCGGGCCCGGGGCCCGGGCGGGCACGACGGCCGACCGGTACGGCGGACGAGCACGCGATGAGACGGGATCGGAGGTCGCCAGTTGTTCCTGATCGGCGTCTTCTTCGCGAGCGGCGCGGCCGTCGCCTACGGCGTGTCCACGGTGCTGCGTGCGCTGGGCGCCCGGTCGGCGGCCATCCAGGAACGCCAGAACCAGGTGCCGGGCACCGTCACCGAACACGAGGGTCCCACCCTCACCTCCACGGTGGACACCTTCCGCAGCAAGGAGTTCGTGCTGGGCACGATCTTCCTGCTGGTCGGCTTCGCGGGCGGCGCCATCGCGGCGCGCTTCCTGCCGCTGTTCCTGTCGCAGACGATCGTCTCGGCCAACCTCATCATCACCGCGCTCCTCGGCGCGGTGATGCTCGACAACAAGCTGCACACCCGCGACTGGGTCGCCATGACCATGGTGATCGCGTCGCTGCTGATGCTCGCCCTCTCCTCTGCGCACCACGCCGGCGGCGGCGAGCAGCGCAGCTTCCACTGGTACCTGTTCATCGCCACCGCCACGCTCAGCGCGGTGGGCTGCCTGGCCGCCTACAAGCTGGGCAAGCGCGGCGCCATCCTCGACGGCGCGCTGGCGGGCGTCATGTTCGGCATCATCGCGGTGGGTGTGCGCGTGCTCGACGGCGTGCACCCCTTCGACCCGCTGACGATCCTGCTCGACCCGGCCGCCTGGACCATCGCGCTCGCCGGCGTGGTGGGCTTCTACGTGCAGACGGTGGCGCTGCAGGTGGGCCACGTCAACGGCGTCACCGCCGTGCTGGTGGTGGGCGAGACGGCCGCCCCCGGCATCATCGGCGTCGTCTTCCTCAACGACACCGCCAAGCCCGGCATGGCGATCGTCGCGCTGATCGGCTTCATCGGCGCCGTGGTGGGCGCCGTGCTCGTGGCGCTCTACAGCTCCACCGAGGCCGACCACCTCGGCGAACTCGAGCCCCCCAAGGGCGGGTGGAGCCTCAAGGGCCGCTTCGGCCAGCGCCGGCGCCTCTCCGAGATCGCGCAGGCCATCACCGGCGACATCCCCATCCTGCGCCGCTTCGACCCCGAGCACCGCGCCGCCGAGGCGGAACGCGCCGAGGCCGCACGCGACGCCGCCCGGGCCGAGGCCGCGCAGACGGACGCCGAGCCGGCCGGAGCTGCTGAGACCACGGCTGCCGGGGCGGACGCCGCGCGGGACGGAGCTGCTGAGACCACGGCCGCC
>CAZDSL010000375.1:0-1486 GCA_964507655.1 uncultured Mycobacteriaceae bacterium
CCTTCATCGACACCCCGGGCCACGAGGCGTTCACCGCCATGCGTGCCCGCGGCGCGCAGGCCACCGACATCGCGATCATCGTGGTGGCGGCGGACGACGGCGTGATGCCGCAGACGGTGGAGGCGATCAACCACGCCCAGGCGGCCGAGGTGCCGATCGTGGTCGCGGTGAACAAGATCGACAAGGAGGGGGCCGACCCCGCCAAGATCCGCGGCCAGATGACGGAGTACGGGCTGATCCCCGAGGAGTACGGCGGCGACACGATGTTCGTCGACATCTCCGCCAAGCAGGGCATCAACATCGAGGAGCTCCTCGAGGCCGTGCTGCTCACCGCCGACGCGTCGCTCGACCTGCGGGCCAACCCGCACATGGACGCGCAGGGCGTCGCCATCGAGGCGCACCTGGACCGCGGCCGCGGCCCCGTGGCCACCGTGCTCATCCAGCGCGGCACGCTGCGGGTGGGCGACTCGATCGTCGCCGGCGACGCCTACGGGCGCGTGCGGCGCATGGTCGACGAGCTCGGCGAGGACGTCGTCGAGGCGCTGCCCTCGCGTCCGGTGCAGGTCATCGGCTTCACCTCGGTTCCGGGTGCGGGCGACAACCTCCTCGTCGTCGACGAGGACCGCGTCGCGCGCCAGATCGCCGACAAGCGCAATGCGCGCAAGCGCAACGCGCTGGCCGCCCGCGGACGCAAGCGGATCAGCCTCGAGGACCTGGATTCGGCGCTCAAGGAGCACAGCCAGCTCAACCTCATCATCAAGGGCGACAACTCCGGCACCGTCGAGGCGCTGGAGGAGGCCCTGCTGGGCATCGAGATCGACGACGAGGTGCAGCTGCGCGTCATCGACCGCGGTGTCGGTGCGGTCACGGAGACCAACGTCAACCTGGCCACCGCCTCCGATGCGGTGATCCTGGGCTTCAACGTGCGCGCGGAGGGCAAGGCCACCGAGCTGGCCAACCGCGAGGGCGTGGACATCCGGTACTACTCCGTGATCTACCAGGCGATCGACGAGATCGAGGCCGCGCTCAAGGGCATGCTCAAGCCGGTCTACGAGGAGGTCGAGCTGGGCAAGGCGGAGATCCGCGCGATCTTCAAGTCGTCCAAGGTGGGCAACATCGCCGGCTGCATGGTCACCGAGGGTTCGGTGCGCCGCGGCGGCAAGGCCCGCCTGCTGCGCGACGGCGCGGTGGTGGCCGAGACGGTCACCATCCAGTCGCTGCGCCGCGAGAAGGACGATGCCACCGAGGTGCGCGAGGGCTTCGAGTGCGGCATGACGCTCTCGTACTCCGACATCAAGGTGGGCGATATCATCGACACCTACGAGCTGCGGGAGAAGCCGCGCGACTGACGGTCGACGCGGAGCATCGGAACCGGTGCGGGCGGCCCACGCCGCCTGCCCGCCCGGTTGCGTTTGCGGCGGCGCAGCGCCGCCGCGGGTAGAACGTTGTTGTTGCGGGCGGCAGGCCGCCCGCGCCGCAGCGGCGA
>CAZDSL010000375.1:1496-3001 GCA_964507655.1 uncultured Mycobacteriaceae bacterium
GGCGCACTGCGCCGCCCGCACCGGTTCCGTATGCGGCGCCGCAGCGGCGCCGCGGGTAGAACGTTGGGGATGCGGGCGGCGGCGCCGCCCGCACCGCAGCGACACGGTCTTGAGGGAGTGTGAGGGCGATGGCGGATCATGCGCGGGCCAGGCGGCTGGCGAAGCGGATCGGCACGATTGTGGCGACGGCGATCCAACAGGAGATCAAGGATCCGCAGCTGGAGTACGTGACGGTCACCGACACCCGGATCACGAACGACCTGCACGACGCCACCGTGTATTACACGGTGCGCGGCGCGACGGTCGACGACGAGCCCGACCTCGACGCGGCCGCCGAGGCGCTGGAGAAGGCCAAGGGCCAGCTGCGCTCGATGGTGGGGGCCGGCACCGGGGTGCGGTTCACGCCCACGCTGCGCTTCGTGGCCGACACGGTGCCCGACGCGGCCCGGCGCATGGAGGAGCTGCTGGCGCAGGCGCGCGCCGCCGACGAGGAGGTGGCGCGGGGCGCTGCGGGCGCACAGCCGGCCGGTGAGGCCGACCCGTACCGGCGCGCCCGCGAGGACGACGACGCCGGCGACGCGAGCTAGCGGGTGACGACCACGACGGCACGTTCCGCAGGCCCCGACGAGGCCGCCCGCATCCTGCGCGGGGCCTCCACGGTGACGCTGCTCTCGCACGTGCACCCCGATGCCGACACGATCGGCAGCGCGCTGGCGCTGGCGTTCGCGCTGAGCCGCGCGGGCACCGCGGTGCACGTGTCGTTCCCGTCCCCGCACGTGCTGCCGCGGTCGCTGACGCTGCTGCCCGGCACGGGCATGATCTGCGCCCCGCACGCCGTGCCCCGGCACGCCGAGGTGGTGGTGGTCGTCGACTGCAGCAGCGTCGACCGCCTCGGCGACCTGGCCGGCCGGCTCGACACCGCGGGCACGGTGCTGGTGATCGACCACCACCGCACCAACACCGGCTTCGGCGACGTCGCCCTCGTCGACCCGGACGCCCAGTCGACCACCGCGATCGTCGACCGCATCCTGCGGGCCTGGGGCGTGGTGATCGACGCCGACATCGCCCAGTGCCTCTACGCGGGGCTGGTCACCGACACGGGCGGGCTGCGCCGCGCCGACACGGCCTCGCTGCACCTGACGGCCCGCCTCATGGAGACGGGGTTCGACGGCCCGGCGCTCATGCGCGGGCTCATGGAGACGCACCCGTTCGCGTGGCTGCCGATGCTGGCGTCGGTGCTCGGCCGGGCCCGGCTGGACGCGGACGCCGTGGGCGGGCTCGGCCTGGTGCACACGGCGATCCACCTCGAGGATGCCGCGGGGGTGGAGTGGGAGGAGGTCGAGAGCGTCATCGACATCGTCCGCACCAGCGTCGAGGCGGAGGTGGCGGTGGTGCTCAAGGAGCAGCGGCCCGCGGCCGGCGCGCCGGGCCGCAGCCGCTGGACGGTGTCGCTGCGCTCCAAGGGCGCCGTGGACGTCGCCGCGGCGGCCCGGGGCCTGGGCGGC
>CAZDSL010000376.1:0-2992 GCA_964507655.1 uncultured Mycobacteriaceae bacterium
CGCTGCATGGACTGCGGCGTGCCGTTCTGCCACGACGGCTGCCCGCTGGGCAACCTCATCCCCGAGTGGAACGACCTGGTCACCAAGGACGACTGGCGCCGCGCCAGCGAACGCCTGCACGCCACCAACAACTTCCCGGACTTCACCGGGCGGCTGTGCCCGGCGCCGTGCGAGTCGGCGTGCGTGCTCGGCATCAACCAGGAGCCGGTGACGATCAAGCAGATCGAGAAGGACATCGTCGACCGCGCCTTCGCCGAGGGCTGGCTGGGCCCGGTCATGCCGAGCCGCAGCACCGGCAAGCGGGTGGCCGTGGTGGGCTCCGGCCCGGCGGGCCTGGCCGCCGCGCAGCAGCTCACCCGCGCCGGGCACGAGGTGACGGTGTTCGAGCGGGCCGACCGCATCGGCGGCCTGCTGCGCTACGGCATCCCCGAGTTCAAGATGGAGAAGCGCCACATCGACCGCCGCCTGGCGCAGATGTCGGCCGAGGGCACCAAGTTCGAGACCGGCGTCAACGTGGGCAGCGCGGAGGACGGCGGCCTGCCGCTGGAGCAGCTGCGCGAGCGCTTCGACGCCGTGGTGCTGGCGGTGGGCTCCACCGTGGGCCGCGACCTGCCCGCGCCGGGCCGCGAGCTCGACGGCATCCACCAGGCCATGGAGTTCCTGCCGCCCGCCAACCGGGTGCAGCAGGGCGACCTGGACGCCTCGCCGATCTCCGCCGAGGGCAAGCGCGTGGTGATCATCGGCGGCGGCGACACCGGCGCCGACTGCCTGGGCACCTCGCTGCGCCAGGGGGCTGTGGAGGTGCACCAGTTCGAGATCATGCCGCAGCCCCCGGCCACCCGCGCCGCGGCCACCCCGTGGCCGACGTACCCGCTGATGTACCGGGTGTCGTCCTCGCACGAGGAGGGCGGCAAGCGGATGTTCGCCGTCAACACCGAGGAGTTCGTCGGCTCCGGCGGCAAGGTCACCGGGATCCGCTACCACGAGGTGCGCCGCACGGCCGGCGGCTTCGAGAAGGTGGAGGGCACCGACGCGGTGCTCGAGTGCGAGCTGGTGCTGCTGGCCATGGGCTTCGTCGGGCCGGAGCGCCCGGGCCTGCTCGACGGCCTGGGCGTCGACTACACCCCGCGCGGCACCGTGGTGCGCGGCGGCGAGACGGCGGCATGGTCGGGCGGCAGCGACTGGGCGACCGGCGCCGACGGCGTGTTCGTGGCCGGCGACGCGGGCCGCGGGCAGTCGCTCATCGTGTGGGCCATCGCCGAGGGCCGCTCGTGCGCGGCCGCCGTGGACGAGTACCTGACGGGCGCCACCGAGCTGCCGTCGCCCGTCCGCACCAGCACGCTGGCGCGCACCGTTCCGGCGGTGTGACGGGAGGCTGAGGCCGAGGCCCACGGCGGGGCAGAGGCCGGGACCGGGGGCCAGGTCGAGGCCGGGGCCGGCGTGACGCGCGGGCGGGCCGGGTGCTGAGGCCGGCGCCGTTGTGACGCGCGGGCGGGCGCGTGCCGTGCGGGAGACCGTGCGGCACGCGCCCGCCGTCGTGCATAAGCCAGGCCGGGCCGACCGCACCGGCTCCACCCCCGACGCCGCTGTCCGCCGAACGATGCAATCGCCGGGACGTCGCCCGATTTCGTGCCCGGTGACATATATCATTGTCGTGGCTCACATGGGCGCCGGCGTGGTGCCCGGGCGGCCCGTTCACGGTGCCGCCGGTGGGGCGGGGCATGCGGTGTGCACGGGCAGGAGGAATCCCTATGCGGCGGTGGAGCATTCCAGGTGTTCGCAGGTCGGCGGCGCGTTCGCGGGCGGGCCGGCTGGCCGCGCTGGGGGCGGCGGCACTCGGCGCGTCGGCCATGATGGTGGGCGGCGCCACGGCCGCCGCGGCTGCTCCCGAGGGCTGCGTCTCGCTCGACGTCATCGCGATTCCCGGCACGTGGGAGACGTCCGACAACGGCGCCCCCGGCGGCTCGCCCGGCATGCTCGGCGCCGTCACCTACGGCCTGCCGTCCTCGATGCGCGCCGACTACGTGCACTACGCGGCCACCGCCTTCCCGTGGGAGGACAAGGTCTACGCCGCCTCCAAGAACGAGGCGATCGACAACGCCTCCGGGTTCATGGCCGACGTGGCCGCGCGCTGCCCCGGCACGCGCTTCGCCATCATCGGCTACAGCCAGGGCGCCGACGCCGCGGGCGACCTCGCCGCCCGCATCGGGCACGGGCAGGGCACGGTGCCTGCGGAGAAGGTCGTGGCCGTCGGGCTCATCTCCGACCCGCGCCGCTCGGCGTTCGACCAGCTTGTGGGCCCGCCGGTGGTGGGCGACGGTGCCGGGGGTGCGCGCATCGGGGGCTTCGGCGCGCTCACGCCGAACGTCCGCACCTTCTGCTCGCCCGGCGACCTCTACTGCGCCGCCCCGCCCGGCGACTTCATGACCCGCCTCGCCGGATACGTGGTGCAGCAGGCCGATCCGGGTTCCTCCGAGCCCGACCGCTACCAGCCCGAGGGCGTGGCGCTGGTGGACGACATCATGGCCGCCGGCGGCCTGCCCACGCTGGGGCAGCAGGCCAACGAGGTGGCGTTCCAGGCGCACATGGACAAGTACGAGCAGTTCCTGGGCTCGGGCATCCACCAGGACTACACCACGTTCCCGGTGGACCAGTCGGGAACGTCCGCCACCCAATGGCTGCGAAACTGGCTGATCAGCAAGGCATGACGGTGCGCGCGGTGCGGTGTGCGCGATGATGGAGCGGTGACCGACGAATCTGCCCCTGCCGTGCCCATCCGCGACGCCGCCATCCGGCTGGGCCAGTTCCTCAAGCTCGCGAACCTGCTCGACAGCGGCGCCGAGGCCAAGCAGGTGATCGCCGAGGGCGAGGTGGCCGTCAACGGCGAGGTGGAGCTGCGCCGCGGCCGGCAGCTGCGTGACGGCGATGTGGTCACGGTGTTCGGGGCGTCCGCGCGCGTCGAGGGGCCGTAGCGCCGGCGGCCGGGCAGGCT
>CAZDSL010000377.1:0-2974 GCA_964507655.1 uncultured Mycobacteriaceae bacterium
CGGACCCCGCTCCGGCAATTGCTGGACCCACTAACAAGTGGTACTCAGTAACACGAGTTGTCCGCATCAGCCCTGAGAGGTCGCGCCCGCATGGCTTCAGTTCTCTTCCGCGTCGGCAGATTCTGCTTCCGGCACAAGTGGTGGATCATCGCCGCGTGGCTGGCGGCCCTCATCGCCGTCGTCTCGCTCGTCCAGGCCCTCTCGCCGAAGTTCGACAAGGACTTCTCGCTGCCCGGCACCGACGCCGGCGTGGCCACCGAACAGATGCAGGACTTCTTCCCGCAGGTCACGCAGCAGCAGGAGAACGCCTCCACCTCGGTGCTCGTGCACGCCGACGACGGCCTCGCCGCGCACACCCGGCAGATCGACTCGCTGGTGGCCGACCTCAAGACCCTCCCCGAGGTGAACAACGCCGAGTCGATCCTCAACCCCGTCGTCGTCGCCCAGGCCAAGCCCGAGATGGCGGCCCAGGTGCTCGGCGACGACGGCCGCGTCGGGCTGATCCAGGTCGACCAGGACATCAACCGGATGGACCTGACCGTCGACGACAAGAAGGATCTGACGAAGATCCTCGACGAACACCGCGGCGACGGCCTGCAGGTGGAGGCCACCGGCGCGCTCATGCAGGTGATGGAGGCCGGCGGCTCCGCCGAGCTGATCGGCTTCGCGGTGGCGTTCGTGGTGATGGTCGTGGCCTTCGGCGCGCTCATCGCGGCGTTCATCCCGCTGGTCACCGGCCTGCTGGGCGTGATGCTGACGATCATGCTGTTCACGCTGGGCGCCGAGTGGCTGTCGATCAACGAGAGCGCCACCAGCATCATCACCATGCTTGGCATCGCCGTCTCGATCGACTACGCGCTGTTCATCGTGTCGCGCTACCGCAGCGAGCTCAAACGCGGCGGAGTCAAGGCCGACGCCGCCGGGCGAGCCGTGGGCACCGCGGGCAGCGCCGTCGTCTTCGCCGGCCTCACCGTGATCATCGCGGTGGTGGCGCTCAGCGTCGTGGGCATCCCCATGATCACCCAGATGGGCGCGGGCGCCGGCATGGCCGTCTTCGTCGCCGTCCTCGCCGCCCTCACGCTGATCCCCGCCCTGCTCGGCGCGTTCGGCCGGTTCGCGTTCTCGCCGCGCATCCCGTGGATCAAGCACGCCGAGCCCGACGACACCAGCGACACCAACGGCGTGCGCTTCGGCCGCACCGTGGTGCGCCGCCCGCTGCCGTTCATCATCGGCGGCCTGGTGCTGCTCGCGCTCGCCGCGATCCCCATGTCGCGCCTCGAGCTGGGCCTGTCGATGGAGAGCGACGACGAGGCCGCGGCGATGAGCCTGATGGCCGAGGGCTTCGGCGAGGGCGTCAACGGGCCGCTGTTCGCGGTGGTGCACTCTGACGGCGGTGACGTGACGGCCGCCGCCGATGCCGCCGTCGGCAAGATCGCCACGCTCCCCGACGTCGCCAACTCGCAGGCGCTGACCTGGGCGGGCAACGGCACGACCGATCCGGCCAATCCCAACGTGGGCGCCGACTCGGCCCTGATCATGGTGACGCCGCAGAGCGCGCCGGCCTCGCAGCAGACGCACGACTTGATGGAGAACATCCGCGACGTGGCCCCCAGCGTGGAAGCGCAGGGCGCAGAGCTGCACGTGGGCGGCCAGACGGCCATCATGTCCGACCTGTCGGCCAAGCTCGACGGCGCGCTCATCCCGTACCTGATCGTGGTGGTGGGCCTGGCGTTCCTCATCATGATCGGCGTGTTCCGGTCGCTGTGGGTGCCGCTGGTGGGCACCATCGGCTTCATCTTCTCGGTGCTCGGGGCGTTCGGCATCACGGTGGGCGTGTTCCAGGAGGGCTGGCTGGGCATGATCGACCACACCAAGCCGATCCTGTCGTTCCTGCCGATCATGCTGATAGGCCTGGTGTTCGGCCTCGCCATGGACTACCAGGTGTTCCTGGTGACCCGCATGCGCGAGGAGTACATCCACGGCATGAACGCCAAGGACGCGATCGTCGCCGGCTACCGGCACGGCTCGCGAGTGGTCACCTCGGCGGCGCTCATCATGATCAGCGTGTTCGCGGCGTTCATGCTCTCGCCCGACACCACCGCCAAGATGATCGGCTTCGCGCTGGCCATCGCGGTGTTCTTCGACGCGTTCCTCATCCGCATGATGGTGGTGCCGGCGGTGATCGCGCTGCTGGGCGACCGCGCCTGGCGCCTGCCGAAGTGGCTCGACAAGCTCGTGATCGACTTCGACATCGAGGGCGGCTCGATCAAGGACCGCGGGCTCGAGGCGGTGCCGGCCGCCGGTGAGGCCGGCCCCGGGGAGCCGGTGCCGGTGGGGTCGCGCTGATGACCGGCTCGACGGCGCCGCACCGATCCGCCCCCGAGGCGGGCCGGTGCGGCGCGCCCGCCAAGGTGTCGCTGCGCGAGAAGCAGAAGATCCGCACCCGCCAGACGATCCGCGCGGCCGCGATGCGGCTGTTCACCGCGCAGGGGTACGGCAGGACCACGGTCGAGCAGATCGCCCACGAGGCCGAGGTGTCGCACACGACCTTCTTCCGGTACTTCCAGACGAAGGAACAGGTGGTGCTCTCGCACGACCTCGACGACGCCATCGATGCCGCGCTGGCCGGGATCCCGCCCGGGCTCGGGCACTTCGACCTGCTGCGCCGGCTGATCCGCGCGATGTACGAGGTGCACGAGGCCGACGCGTGGACCAGCGATCGGCAACGCATGGCCCTCATCGACTCCGAGCCGGCGCTGCGCGAGGCCTATCAGCTGCAGAAGGAGCAGAGCATCGCGGAGGCCGCCGAGTTCTTCGCCGACTACCTCGGGGTCGACCGCGACGACTTCGCGCTGCGCGTTTTCATCGCGGCCGTCGGAGGGGTGGCGTTCCGGCTCATGGGCGAGGAGGCCGACAAGGTGCCCGACGGCAGCGACCTCGACCGGGTGCTGGCGGCCGTCGACCTGCTCGAGCG
>CAZDSL010000378.1:0-2959 GCA_964507655.1 uncultured Mycobacteriaceae bacterium
CGCGCTCGTGGCCGGGCCCCTGGGCGGCGCCGACCCGATCGCCCTGCGCCGGCTGCGCCGCGGCATCCGCCGCGCGGAGTTCGCCGCCGCCACCGACAGGGAATCGGCGCGGGTGATCCGCGACGTCCTCGCCGCCGACGCCGGCGACCCGGCCGCCGCCGTGCCCGCCGGCCTCAGCGACGTCGAGGCGGCCCCGCTGGTGCGCGTGCGCGAGGTGCTCGACGCGGGCCGCGCTGCGCTGCGCGCGGGCGGCGGCGTGGAGGAGGTGCTGTGGGCGCTGTGGCAGCGCAGCGGCCTGCAGCAGCGCTGGGCGGCGGCGTCGGCGCGCGGCGGCCTCGCCGGTGCGCAGGCCGACCGCGACCTCGACGCCGTCGTCGCCCTGTTCGACGCCGCGGCCGACTACGTGGCCGGCCTGCCCGCCGCGCGGCCCGCGGGATTCGTCGACTACGTCGAGGAGCAGGAGCTGCCCGGCCAGGTGCGGGTGCGGCCCGCGGTGCCGCGCGACGCGGTGACCCTGCTCAGCGCCCATTCGGCGGTGGGGCGCGAGTGGGACGTGGTGGCCGTGGCCGGTGTGCAGGAGGGGCTCTGGCCCACGCTGCGCGCCCGCGGCACGCTGCTCGGCACCGAGGATCTCGTCGACGTCATGGACGGCCGCGCGCGCGACCCCGACTCCGACGAGGCCCGCATCCGCATCTCCCGCACGGCCGAGCTGCTGGCCGACGAGCGCCGGCTGTTCCTCATCGCCTGCACCCGCGCCCGCCGCCGCCTGCTGGTGACGGCGGTCGCCGCCAGCGGCGATGAGGAGCTCGTGCCGTCGCGGTTCCTCGAGGGGCTCGCCCCGCCCGGCGCGGGCGAGGGGGAGCGGGGCGCCGCGGGCGACGATCCCGGGGGCGGCGATCCCGCCGCGGGCGATGATCCCGCCGCGGAGGACGCGATCCCCGCCGCGAGCGCCGGACCGTCGCGGGTGCTGGCCCCGGGGCCGGTGGTGGCGCAGCTCCGGACGGTCGTCACGGCCGACCCCGGCGACGATCCCGCCGCCCGCGCGCGCCGCCTCCGCGCCGCCCGCCAGCTCGCGCGGCTCGCCCGCGCCGGGGTGCCCGGGGCGCACCCGTCGCAGTGGCACGGGCTGGCGCCGGTGAGCACCTCGGCGCGGCTCTGGGAGGACGGCGGCGACCCGGTGCGGCTCTCGCCCTCCACCGTCGAGTCGCTGCGCAACTGCGGGCTGCGCTGGTTCCTCGAGCGCAACGGCGGCAGCGACGGCGCGCAGGTGTCCGCGGTGGAGGGCACGCTGGTGCACACGCTGGTGCAGGCGGTGGCCGCCGATCTGCCGCCCGAGGAGATCGCCCGGCAGATGGAGTCGGCCTGGCAGCAGGTGGACCTCGGCTCGCGCTGGTATGCGCAGCACGAGCTGGAGCGCCACCGCGGCATGATCGACGGCTTCCGCGCCTGGCTGCAGGCCACCCGCCGCGAGCTCACCGAGACGGGCGTCGAGGTGGCGGTCGACGTGGTGCTCGAGGCGCCGGCGGGGTCGGGGCTGCCGGCGGTCCGCCTGCGCGGCCGCATGGACCGCCTCGAACGCGACCCGGACGGGCGCCTCGTCGTCGTCGACGTGAAGACCGCCCGCACACCCGTCACCAAGAACGAGACGGCCGAGCACGCGCAGCTCGCCACCTACCAGGTGGCCATCGCGGCCGGCGCCGTCGACGGCACCCCCGCCGAGCCGGGCGGCGGCCGGCTGGTGTTCGTCGCGAAGACCGACAAGGACGGCGTGGCCACCGAGCGCATCCAGGCGCCGCTCGACGGCGAGGCGCTGGAGCGCTGGCGCGCCGTCGTGCACGAGGCGGCGGCCACCACCCGCGGCCCGGAGTTCACGGCGCGCATCAACGACACGTGCCGCCACTGCGCGGTGAAGACGAGCTGCCCGGTGCAGCAGCAGGGCAGGCAGGTGACGGGATGACGGGACACGACAGGGCGCGCGTCGGGGCGGCGGAGATCGCCGAGGCGTTGGGGCAGTTCCCGCCCACCGACGAGCAGCGCGCCGTCATCGAGGCGCCGCTCGAGCCGGTGCTCGTCGTCGCGGGCGCGGGCGCGGGCAAGACCGAGACGATGGCCGCGCGCGTGGTGTGGCTGGTGGCCAACGGCCTCGTCGAGCCGTCGCAGGTGCTGGGGCTGACGTTCACCCGCAAGGCGGCGCAGCAGCTCACCGAGCGCATCCGGCGCCGGCTGGCCCGGCTCGCGGGGTCGGGGCTGCTGCGGCGCGTCGACCCGGGCGGCGGCATCCGCGAGCGCCTCCGCTCGGCCGAGCCCGAGGTGAGCACCTACCACTCCTACGCAGGCCGGCTGCTCGCCGAGTACGGCCTGCTGCTGCCGATGGAGCCGTCGGTGCGGATGCTCGGCGAGACGGAACTGTGGCAGCTGACGCACCGGGTGGTGAGCGGCTGGGACGGCGACATCGCCACCGACTCGAGCCCGGCCACCATCACCGAGCAGGTGCTGGGCCTGGCGGGGCAGCTCGGCGAGCACCTGGTGGACCCCGACGACCTCGCCCGCGCGCACGTGGAGCTCGAGCACCTCGTGTTCACGCTGCCGCCCGGGCCGCGGCAGCGCCCCGCACCGTCGCGGAAGCTCACCGACATCCTCGCCAAGCAGGAGGCCCGGCTGGAGCTGCTCCCGCTGGTGCGGCGGCTCACCGAGGAACTGCGCGCCGAGGGGGCGCTCGATCCGGGCGCCCAGATGTCGCTGGCCGCCCGGCTGGCCGCGGCGCACGCGGAGGTGGGCGAGGCCGAGCGGCGACGGTTCCGCGCGGTGATGCTCGACGAATACCAGGACACCGGCCACTCGCAGCGGGTGCTGCTCTCGTCGCTGTTCGCCGCCGGGCCGGCGGGGCCCCCGGGCGCCGGCGACAGCGGCGGGGCGCGCTCGGGCCCGCGCGAGGCGGCGCGGGCCGTGGCGCTCACCT
>CAZDSL010000379.1:0-2956 GCA_964507655.1 uncultured Mycobacteriaceae bacterium
GTGGTGCCGGTGCTCGCCTTCCTGGGGCTGGCCACCCGCAGCGCGCTGCGCGGCCGCCTCGCGCGCCCCGGCTCCGGCGCCCCCCCGCCGCGCCCGCCGCACCGGGCCGAGGCCGATGGCGCCGCGCCCGGTATTTTCGAGCCGGACCCCGCAGACCCCACACGAGGTGGCAGATGAACCACGCAGACCAGTCCGGCGCGCCGCGGCCCGCCACCGACGCCGCCGCCACGGCCGAGCTCGCCGCCCTGGTGCGCGAGCTGGCGGTGGTGCACGGCAGGGTGACGCTCTCGTCCGGCCGCGAGGCCGACTACTACGTCGACCTGCGCCGCGCCACCCTCCACCACCGGGCGGCGCCGCTCATCGGCACGCTGCTGCGCCAGCTCACCGAGGACTGGGACTACGCCTCCGTGGGCGGGCTGACCATGGGCGCCGACCCCGTCGCCCTCGCCGTGCTGCACGCCCCCGGCCGCCCCATCGACGCGTGCGTGGTGCGCAAGGCGGCCAAGGCGCACGGCATGCAGCGGCGCATCGAGGGGCCCGACGTCGCGGGCCGCCGCGTCCTCGTCGTGGAAGACACCACCACCACCGGCAACTCGCCGCTCACCGCGGTGCGGGCGCTGCGCGAGGCCGGCGCGGTGGTGGTGGGCGTGGCCACCGTCGTCGACCGCGCCACGGGCGCCGCCGAGGTGATCGAGGCCGAGGGCGTGCCCTACCGTTCGCTTTTGGGCCTGGACGACCTGGGCCTCGCGGAGGAGGGCGCGTGAAGCCGCCCCTCTCGCTGCGGCCCGAGCACGGCGTCTACCTGGTGGGCGCGCTCGCCACCACGGCGCTGGCGCTCACCGGCGACAAGCGCATCCAGTACGCCACCAAGACCACGCTCGGCCCCGCCCTCGCCGCGCGGGTGCTGCGCGAACGCCGCGCGGGGGCCCTCGACGGGATCGACACCGCACTGCTGCTCACCGGCCTCGCGGGCGCCACGGTGGGCGACGTCCTCATGATCGACGCCGACGACGACACCCGCCTGCGCACCGGCGCCACCGCCTTCGGCGTCATGCAGTCGGCCTACGCCCAGTACCTGCGCGGCAGGGGCGCACGCCCGCGCCTGCGCGCCGGGCTGGTCAACGCGGCGGCGGCCGCGGGCGGGGCGGCGCTGCTGCGGATGCGCCTGCCCGAGGTCGCGGGGCCGCTGTCCACCTACGCGCTGTCGCTGGGCACCACCGCCACGCTGGCCGCCGACCCGTCGCTCGCGCCGGGCGCCCCGCTGGTGGCGGGCGTGCCGCGCCCCGCCGCCGCCGACCCCCGCACCTGGCTGGGCGCCGGCGGGCTGCTGTTCACGGCCTCCGACGCGACGATCGGCGTGCGCCGCATGTTCCTGCGCGGGGCCACCGCCCGCCGGCTGGCCGAGGGCGCCGTCATCGCCACCTACAGCGCCGCCCACCTGATGCTGGTGGAGGGGATGCTGCGGCTGCGCCGCGACTGACGCCCCGGGGCTCAGTGCGGCATGACCTGCGGGCGCACCAGCACGTGGTCGCGGTCGCGCGGATCCACCCGCACCGGCAGCGTCTCGCCCGGCCGGAACACGGTGCGCTCGCGCGGGCCCAGCGGACGCACCAGCGTGCCCGCGTACGGCAGCGCCCCCGGCACCACCACGCGCAGGCGGATCTCGCTGAGCGCCCCGGTGCGCTGCGGATTCTGCAGCGGCCGCACCGAGAGGATCGTCGCCCAGCCCTCGTAGCCGCGGCGCAGCAGGCGGCGGTCGGCCCGCGAGCCGCGCTGCGCCCACAGCAGGCCCAGCCCCAGCAGGAACGCGTAGCCGGCCACCAGCATGACCACCTCCACCGGCACGGTGCCGGGAGGCGAGAGCGGGCGGACCACCACCGCCCACACCACCAGCGCCGCCAGGAACAGCGCCGTGACGGCGAGGATCGCGCGCAGCGCACGGGCATGATCCACCGGACTCACCCACCTCGCGACCCGCCCGGGCGCACACCCGGCCGGGGTCTGTGACCCCAGTCTAGCCGCGCGCGGGCGGCTCCGGCGGCGGTGCGGGCGGCTCCTGCGGCGGCGCGGGCGGGTCCTGCGGTGCGCGCGTGATCGGCCTCTGGCCCGGATAGTCGGCCCAGCCCGCCGACGGGTCGAGCGGGCGCCAGCCGCCCTGCTGCGGCGGGGCCTCGTCGCGCGGATCGTCCGTGGAGATCGACGACGCCGTCACCCACACGAGCCCCAGCAGCAGGCCCACCGCCACGGCCACCAGCGTCGCCGACCACACCTGGCGCTCGGAGGTGAGCGTGGCACAGCTGGCCTGGCCGGTCTCCGTGGCACCCTCCACCGCGCCAGTGCCGAACGCGGAGGCGCAGCGCACCGCGCCCAGCGGCGTCTCCACCAGCGTCGGGCGGCTCAGGCCGAGGTACATGCCGGCCAGGAACAACGTGATCGCCAACGGCGCCAGCAGGCGCGCGATGAGGCGGGAGGGCTTCACGGGAGGACTCCTCGCAACGGAGGTGAACGGGCCCGTACAGTCTTCCGCACCGCCCGCCGCGCCCCGGCCGGGGGTGGGCGCCGGCGGGTACCGTCGGTGCGTGCACCATCCCGCCGCCGCCGAGCCCGGCCCCACCGAGTGGAACCCGCATCCCGTCGGCGTCGGGCCCTGGGCGCAGACGCACGACGGGCCGCCGCCGGACGACCCGCGCCTCGACCCCGCGCTGCTGGCGGAGGGCGACCGGCGCAACGTCGTCGACGCCTACCGCTACTGGCGGCGCGAGGCCATCGTCGCCGACATCGACGCGCGCCGGCATCCGCTGCACATCGCCATCGAGAACTTCGGGCACGACGCCAACATCGGCACGGTGGTGCGCACCGCCAACGCCTTCGCAGTGGCGGCCGTGCACATCGTCGGGCGCCGCCGGTGGAACCGCCGCGGAGCCATGGTCACCGACCGTTACCAGCACATCGAGCA
>CAZDSL010000380.1:0-2941 GCA_964507655.1 uncultured Mycobacteriaceae bacterium
CACCGAAGTTCGCGGTGCCCTCGATCGGTGCGGTCGCGATGGCGGACAGGCACATGCCGAGCACCGTCCGGGTGTCGCGGGGGTCGATGATGCCGTCGTCGTAGACGCGGCCCGAGAGGAACGTCGGCAGCGATTCGGCCTCGATCTGCGCCTCCACCATCGCGCGCAGGTTCGCGTCGGCCTCCTCGTCGAAGGGGCGGCCCTTGGCTGCGGCGCTCGCGCGGCTGACGATCGAGAGCACGCCCGCCAGCTGGGCGCCGCCCATCACCGCCGATTTGGCGCTGGGCCAGGCGAACAGGAAGCGCGGGTCGTAGGCGCGCCCGCACATGCCGTAGTGCCCGGCCCCGTAGGAGGCGCCGATGAGCAGCGAGATGTGCGGCACCGTCGAGTTGGAGACGGCGTTGATCATCATCGCCCCGTGCTTGATGATGCCGCCCTGCTCGTAGCCGGCCCCCACCATGTAGCCGGTGGTGTTGTGCAGGAACAGCAGCGGGGTGTCGGAACGGTTGGCCAGCTGGATGAACTGGGTGGCCTTCTGCGCCTCCTCGGAGAACAGCACGCCGCGCGCATTGGCGAGGATGCCCACCGGATACCCGTGCACCCGCGCCCAGCCCGTCACCAGCGACGAGCCGTAGAGCGCCTTGAACTCGTCGAAGTCGGAGCCGTCGACCACGCGGGCGATCACCTCGCGGGGGTCGAACGGGATGCGCAGGTCCTCCGGGACGATGCCGAGCAGCTCCTCGGCGTCGTAGCGGGGCGCGGCGGCGGGGCCGGGGGCCGGGCCGCGCTTGCGCCAGTTGAGACGTTTGATGATCGCGCGGCCGATGCGGATGGCGTCGTGCTCGTCCTGCGCGTAGTAGTCGGCCAGCCCCGAGGTGCGCGCGTGCATCTGCGCGCCGCCGAGCGACTCGTCGTCGGATTCCTCGCCGGTGGCCATCTTCACCAGCGGCGGGCCGCCCAGGAACACCTTGGAGCGCTCCTTGATCATCACCACGTGGTCGGACATCCCGGGGATGTAGGCGCCGCCGGCGGTGGAGTTGCCGAACACCAGCGCCACGGTGGGGATGCCGGCCGCCGACGCGCGGGTGAGGTCGCGGAACATGCGCCCGCCGGGGATGAACACCTCCTTCTGCGTGGGCAGGTCGGCGCCGGCGGACTCGACAAGCGAGATGACGGGCAGGCGGTTCTGCGAGGCGATCTCGTTGATGCGGAAGGATTTCTTGATGGTCCACGGGTTCGAGGCGCCGCCGCGGCTGGTGGGGTCGTTGGCGACGATCATGCACTCGACGCCCTCGACCACCCCGATGCCCGCCACCACGTTGGCGCCCACGGGGAAGTCGGTGCCCCAGGCCGCCAGGGTGCACAGCTCGAGGAAGGGCGAATCCTCGTCGATGAGCAGCTCGATGCGCTCGCGCGCGAGCAGCTTGCCGCGCGTGCGGTGGCGCTCGACGTACTTCTCGCCGCCGCCCGCGAGAGCCTTGGCCGTCTCGTCCGCCAGCTCGCCGAGCTTGCGGCGCATGACCGACGCGGCGTCGCGGTAGCCGTCCGACGCGGTGTCGAGCGCGGTGGTCAGCGTGGTCATGCCTGGTACCCCAATCGTTTCGCCGCCAGGGAGGTGAGGATCTCGGTGGTGCCGCCGCCGATGCCGAGGATGCGCATGTCGCGGTACTGGCGTTCCACCTCGGTGCCGGTCATGTAGCCGAGGCCGCCGTGCAGCTGCACGGCCTTGCCGGCCACCCACTCGCCGGCCTCCACCGCGGTGTTCTTGGCGAAGCACACCTCGGCGATGAGGTCGCGCTCGCCGGCGGTGTACCGGTCGACGACGCGGCGGGTGTAGACGCGGGCGACGTCGATGCGCCGCGCCATCTCGGTGAGCGTGTCCTGCACCGACTGGCGGGCTATGAGCGGCGCGCCGAACGTCTCGCGGTCGCGGCACCAGGCCAGCGTGAGGTCGAGGCAGCGCTGCGCCGACGCGTACGCCTGGGCGGCCAGCGCGGCCCGCTCGGTGACGAAGGCGGCGGCGATCTGCGCGAACCCGGAGCCCTCCGGGCCCACCAGGTTCGCGGCCGGCACCCGGGCGCCGGTGAAGGCCAGCTCGGCGGTGTCGGAGGCGTGCCAGCCCATCTTCTCGAGCCGGCGCGTCACCTCGAACCCCTCGGTGCCCTTCTCGATCACCAGCAGGGAGACGCCCGCGGCGCCGCGCCCGGCCCGGGTGGCCGTGTCACCGGTGCGCACGGCGGCGACGACGAAGTCGGCCCGCACCCCCGAGGTGATGTACGTCTTGGCGCCGTCGACGACGTAGTGGTCGCCGTCGCGGACCGCCCGCGTGCGCAGGTGGCCCACGTCGGAGCCGCCGCCGGGCTCGGTGATGCCGAGCGCGCCGATCTTCTCGCCGTCCAGCACCGGCCGCACCCAGCGGTCGATCTGGGCGCCGTCGCCCGCGGCGATGAGGTGCGGCAGCGCGATGCCGCCGGTGAACAGGGAGGCGAACAGCCCGCCCGAGCAGCCCTCGTAGTGCATCTGCTCGCAGATGATGATCGCGTCGCGGGGGGTGCCTCCGCCGCCGGCGGCCTCCTCGGGGAAGGCGGCGCCGAGCAGGCCCGCGGCCGCGGCGGCGCGGTGCAGCGAGCGCGGCAGCTCACCGGCCTGCTCCCAGGCGTCCTAGTGCGGCGCCACCTCGCGGCGGACGAAGGCGCGCACCGTCTCGCGCAGGGCGGTCGCGTCGGGACCGTCCCACGGGTCGCCGTCGGCGTTCGCCGCGCCCGGGTGCGCGGCGGAGGTCTGTGCGGTCACGGGACGGACTCCTCCACGGGGATCGGGGCGGTGGCGGCGATGCGCCGGGGCATCGTGATGTGCCGGGAGCGCAGCCACTCGGCCAGCCCCTTGGCCTGCGGGTCGAACCGCGCGTTATAGGCGACCCCCTCGCCGAGGATCCCGCCGA
>CAZDSL010000381.1:0-2938 GCA_964507655.1 uncultured Mycobacteriaceae bacterium
CACCATCCCGGGGGTGAAGGAGGACGTCACCGAGATCATCCTCAACCTCAAGGGGCTCGTGGTGAGCTCCGAGGAGGACGAGCCGGTCACGATGTACGTGCGCATGCAGGGGCCGGGCGTCGTCACCGCCGGCGACATCGTCCCGCCCGCGGGTGTGGTCGTGCACAACCCGGATCTGCACATCGCCACGCTCAACGAGAAGGGCAAGCTCGAGATCGAGCTGGTGGTCGAGCGCGGCCGCGGCTACGTGCAGGCGATCCAGAACAAGGCGGCGGGCGCCGAGATCGGCCGGATCCCGGTCGACTCGATCTACTCGCCCGTGCTCAAGGTCACCTACAAGGTCGAGGCCACCCGAGTCGAGCAGCGCACCGACTTCGACAAGCTGATCCTGGACGTCGAGACCAAGAACTCGATCTCCCCGCGCGACGCCATCGCGTCGGCCGGCAAGACGCTGGTGGAGCTGTTCGGGCTGGCGCAGGAGCTCAACGTCGAGGCGGAGGGCATCGAGATCGGGCCGTCGCCCGTCGAGGCCGACCACATCGCCGCGTACTCCATGCCCATCGAGGAGCTCGAGCTGGCGGTCCGCTCCAACAACTGCTTCAAGCGCGAGGGCGTCCACACCGTGGGCGATCTCGTGGCCCGCAGCGAGTCGGACCTGCTCGACATCCGCAACTTCGGTCAGAAGTCGATCAACGAGGTCAAGGTCAAGCTGGCCGCCCTCGGCCTGGCGCTCAAGGACAGCCCTCCCGGGTTCGATCCCTCCACGATCGCCGGCTACGACCCCGAGACCGGCACGTGGACGGACACCGACGACGACGGCGACGATCAGGACTACGCCGAGACCGAACAGCTGTAACCGTCTTCTCCCGGAGCGTCCGCGCGGCGATCTGGGGTCCCTACAAGGAGCACTACAATGCCCAAGCCCACCAAGGGTGCCCGTCTCGGCGGGTCGGCTGCGCACCAGAAGGCCATCCTGGCCAATCTGGCGACGGCGCTCTTCGAACACGGTCGGATCACCACCACCGAGTCGAAGGCCAAGCGGCTGCGCCCGTATGCCGAGAAGATCATCACCAAGGCCAAGGCCGGCTCGCTGGCCGACCGCCGCGAGGTGATGAAGCAGATCACCGACAAGGACGTCGTCCATCACCTGTTCGCCGACATCGGCCCGCACTTCGCGGAGCGTGACGGCGGCTACACGCGGATCATCAAGACGCTCCCGCGCAAGGGCGACAACGCGCCCATGGCCATCATCGAGCTCGTCCGCGAGCAGACGGTGTCCTCCGAGGCCGACCGCGCCCGCCGCGTGGCCGCCTCGCAGGCGCAGGAGAACCCGGTCGCCGACGTCGAGGCCGAGGCCAGCGACGCCGAGGTCGAGAACGCCGAGGAGGTGGTGGAGGGCATCGAGGACTCCACCGCCACCGCGGTGGACGAGGCCGCCGAGGGCGAGTCCGCAGAGAAGGAATAGTCCCGGGTGGATTCGTTCCCTTCGAACCCGGACGAGCCCGTCACCGCCACGCGCGGTGACGGGCTCGTCCGTTTGCGTCTCGACATCGCCTACGACGGCACCGACTTCTCCGGCTGGGCCCGCCAGCCCGGCCGGCGCACGGTGTGCGGGGTGATCGAGGACGCGCTGGCCACCGTGCTGCGGGTGCCGGCGCACCTCACGGTGGCGGGGCGCACCGATGCGGGCGTGCACGCCGCGGGCCAGGTGGCGCACGTGGACGTGCCCGAGTCGGCGCTGCCCGACGAGCCCGCCCGCCTGGTGCGCCGGTTCGCGCGGCTCATGCCCGAGGACGTGCGCATCCGGGCGATGACGCGGGCGCACCCCGACTTCGACGCGCGCTTCTCGGCCATGCGCCGGCACTACGCCTACCGGGTGACGGCCGCCCCCTACGGCGCCGAGCCGGTGCGGGCGCGCGACACGGCCGTCACGCGCGGGCCGCTGGACGTTGACGCTATGCGGCGCGCATCGGCCGCGCTGCTGGGGCTGCACGACTTCGCCGCCTACTGCCGTCGCCGCGAGGGCGCCACCACGGTGCGCGAGCTGCAGCGGTTCGAGTGGCACGAGGAGGCGCCGGGCGGCGGGGAGGCCGAGCCGGGTGCGGGCGCCGGGGTGCTCATCGCGCACGTGAGCGCCGACGCGTTCTGCTGGTCGATGGTGCGCAGCCTCGTCGGCGCCGCGCTGGCCGTGGGGCAGGGGCGTCGCCCGCCCGAGTGGATGGCGGGGCTGCTCGACGAGCGTTCACGCTCGAGCGCGGTGACGGTGGCGCCCGCGCGCGGGCTCACGCTCGCGGGCGTCGATTATCCTCCCGATGACGGGCTCGCGGCCCGCAACCGCACGACGATGGACGTGCGCGATCCCATCGCGCCCGGGGGCGGCTGCTGCGGGGGGTGACGGTAGGGCCCGCGGCGCGGGGGCGCGCGGGGGGCGGAAGGCAGGGGGATGGCAGTGGGGGAGAAGACCGGCACCGTGGTGGCCGACCTGGGGCCCGCGGAGCTGCGCGTGCGCGGCGCGGGCGGCGCGGTGGCGCGCATGCCGGCGTCGGCGCTGTGGACGGGTACCGCGATGCGCTATGGGGCCGAGGCCCGGGCCGGGGCGGCCCGCGCGGCGGGCGGCTATGCCCCCGCGCTGCCCGACGCGGTGGACGAGGAGCACCTGGTGCTGGGCGCGGCGGTGTTCCCCACCTCGGCGGTGCTGCGCGGGCTGCTGCGGCACGGGCTGGCGCGGGCGGACGGGGCGGGGAGCGGGCGCCCCGCGCGGCTGGTGCTGGCGCTGCCGGGGCAGTGGGGCATGATCCGGCGCGGCGCGGCCGAGCGGGCCGCGGCGGGCCTCGCCGATGCCGTCGTCACGGTGGGATCCACGGAGGCCGCGGTGGCCGCCGCCCGCGCCGCGGGCGCCGCGCCGCACGGCGCCCCCGTGGCGGTGGTGGAGCTGTGG
>CAZDSL010000382.1:0-2937 GCA_964507655.1 uncultured Mycobacteriaceae bacterium
AGCGGCACCAGATCGTCGGCGTGCACCACGGCGTGGCGCAGGTCGTCGGGCAGATCGCGGGTGCTGTGCCCGATCATCCCCGGCAGCTCGGACGAATCGTACGAGACCACCCCGCGCGCCACCGGCACGTCGTCGGGGCCGCGCAGCTCCACCACGTCGCCCTCCGAGAAGTGCCCCGCCACGCCGGTGATGCCCGCCGCGAGCAGCGACTTGCGGCGCTCGGCCACCGCCCGCACCGCCCCCGCGTCCAGGTGCAGCACCCCGACGGTGTCGGCGGCGTGGCGCACCCAGAACCGACGCGACGACATCCGGTGCGGGCGCGCGCCGAACACGGTGCCCACATTGCCGCCCGAGAGCGCCTCGGCCGCCGACGACGCGGCGGCGAGCAGCACCGGCACGCCGCCGTCGGCCGCCAGCACGGCCGCCGACAGCTTGGTGGCCATGCCGCCCGTGCCCAGCGTGCCGCCGGTGCCGGCGACCACGTCGGCGAGGTCGTCGGGCCCGTTCACCTCGTCGATGAACCGGGCGTCGCCCTTGCGCGGGTCGGAGTCGTACAGGCCGTCGATGTCGGAGAGCAGCACCAGCGCGTCGGCGCTCACCAGGTGCGCCACCAGGGCGGCGAGCCGGTCGTTGTCGCCGAACTTGATCTCGGTGGTGGAGACGGTGTCGTTTTCGTTGACCACCGCCACCGCGTGCAGCGAGCGGAGGCGGTCGAGGGTGCGCTGGGCGTTGCGGTGCGCGTCGCGCCGCGCGAAGTCGCCGGCCGTGAGCAGCACCTGCGCCACGGTGCGCCCGTGCCGCGCGAACGCCCGCTGCCACTCCCCCACCAGCGCCAGCTGGCCCACCGCCGCGGCGGCCTGCTTGGTGGCGAGGTCGCGCGGCCGGTGGCCGAGGCCCAGCGGCGCGATCCCCGCGCTCACCGCACCGGACGAGACGATGACCACGTCGGAGCCCGCCCGCATGCGCGCCTCGATGGCCTCGGCCAGCGCGCCCAGGCGCTCCGCGTCGAGGCCCCCGTCGAGGCTCGTCAGCGCCGAGGAGCCGATTTTGACGACGATGCTGCGCGCCGAGGCGATGCGCTCGCGCGTGCCGGCGTGCGGGGTCACTGCTCCTCCGGGTCGAGTCCCTCGAGCCCGCGCCGCACGCGGTGGGCGTGCTTGCGTTCGCGCGCCGACACGCGGTCGGTCTGCTCCAGCCGCGCGTCGGTGCCGCGCCCGGTGAGCGGCAGGTCGACGCCGGCGGGCAGCGTGGGCTCCCAGTCGAAGGTGACGCCGCCGATGGTCACCGGGTCGCCCGGCTCGGCGCCCAGCTTCGCCAGCTCCTCCTCGACGCCGAGGCGTGCCAGGCGGTCGGCCAGGTAGCCCACGGCCTCGTCGTTGTCGAACGGCGTCTGATGCACCCACCGCTCGGGACGCGCACCACGCACCACGAAGCCGCCGGCCACGTCGGGGTCGCGCTCGACGGTGAATCCCGACTCGTCGCGCGCCGCCGGGCGCAGCACGGGCCGCGACGGCGCGGGCGGCGGGTTGTCGCGGCGGAAGCGCTCCACCAGCTCGGCGAGCGCGAAGGTGAGCGGGCGCAGGCCGTCACGGCTCACCGCCGACACGGTGAACACCGGCCAGCCGCGCTCGGCGAACTCCTCGGTGACGAACTCCGCGAGCTCGGCCGCCTCTGGCACGTCGGCCTTGTTGAGGACCACCACGCGGGGCCGGTCGGCGAGCCCGCCCAGGCCGTGGTCGGCCGACAGCGCGGGCCGGTACTGCGCCAGCTCCGCCTCGAGCGCGTCGACGTCGGAGACCGGGTCGCGCCCGGGCTCGAGCGTGGCGCAGTCCACTACGTGCACCAGCACGGCGCAGCGTTCGATGTGCCGCAGGAAGTCGAGGCCGAGCCCGCGCCCCGTCGACGCGCCAGGGATGAGCCCCGGCACGTCGGCGATGGTGAACGTGGTGGCCCCCGCCGAGACGACGCCGAGGTTCGGGGCGAGCGTGGTGAAGGGGTAGTCGGCGATCGTGGGCTTCGCCGCGGACAGCCCCGACACCAGCGACGACTTGCCGGCCGACGGGAAGCCGACCAGGCCCACATCGGCCACAGATTTGAGCTCGAGCGTGAGCTCGCGCGCCTCGCCGTCCTCGCCGAGCAGCGCGAATCCGGGGGCCTTGCGGGCGCGGGAGACGAGCGCGGCGTTGCCGAGCCCGCCGCGGCCGCCGCGCGCCGCCGTGAAACGCGTGCCGGCCCCTACCAGGTCGGCCACCACGTCGCCGTACTCGTCGAGCACCACGGTGCCGTCGGGGACGCGGAGGATGAGGTCGTCGCCCTTGGCACCCTCGCGGTTCGAGCCCATGCCGGGCTTGCCGTTGGCCGCCTTCGCGTGCGGGTGGAAGTGGAAGTCGAGCAGCGTGTGCACGCCCAGGTCGACCTCCAGGATCACCGACCCGCCGTGCCCGCCGTTGCCGCCGTCGGGGCCGCCGAGCGGCTTGAACTTCTCGCGGTGCACCGAAGCGCAGCCATGGCCGCCGTTGCCGGCGGTGACGTGCAGGACGACACGATCCACGAAGCGGGACATCGCGCGTCCTCCTCTCGCTGATTGGCGCCGCGGTGCGGCGGGCGGGCCGGGTGGGCCCGGAAACAGGAAACAGGGGCGGGCGGGATCGATACCCTGCCCGCCCCTGTCACCGGAGCTGGTGTCTTCCGCGGGCCGTCAGGCCTGCGGAAGGACGATGTTGACCGTCTTGCGCCCGCGCTTGGTGCCGAACTCCACCGCGCCCGCTGCGAGGGCGAACAGGGTGTCGTCCTTGCCGCGGCCCACGTTGACGCCCGGGTGGAACCGGGTGCCGCGCTGGCGGACGAGGATCTCGCCGGCGTTGACGGCCTGGCCGCCGAAACGCTTGACGCCGAGTCGCTGGGCGTTGGAATCGCGACCGTTCTTGGAGCTGGACG
>CAZDSL010000383.1:0-2905 GCA_964507655.1 uncultured Mycobacteriaceae bacterium
CCCTTGGCAGGAATCGCGCCGTGAAAACTGCCAAGGGTTAACCAAACGCCAGCGGGCCGCGCCTACGCCAGCAACTCGCCCAGCGGCACGGACGCGTCGGCCAGCCGGGCGGCGTCCACCGGGCAGAGTACCGCCGGCCCTATGGTCACCCGGCGCATTCTTGAGTCCAGCCTGTGGTGCCATCGGTGAATGCGGTAGTACCCCTTTGATATTCGGGCCCGTTCATGCAGTGGTCGATGACCTTGCCGACAAGAGGTTGTGGATCGCCTTTCGGCTCGCCCGTGAAGCCGATCGGCGGGCTGGCCGGGGCGCCGGTGACGTCGCCCGGAGCTGTGGTGGGCGTGTTCGGTGCAGCAGCGGTGGTGGGCGTGTCGGCGGGCGCTGCGGCCGGCCGGATCGGCTTGATGCGCCACTCGACGGCCACGACATCATCCCCAGCGGTCGACGGCTTGTAGCCGATGATGGTGGCGTCATACGGGATATCCAGCGTGACTGCGCTGTCCATGATCGAGTTCGTCGGGATTCCCACGAACTTGCTGGCTACGCGACACGGAGAGGAATCCGTGGTGGTGAAGTTCGTGGCGACCTTGCCTTCCGGATTCACGTAGTAGAAGTCGCTCGGCCATAGCCATTCGATGGCATCGACATCGTAAGTCGTGATCGTCGCTGAAAACGCGCGCTTGCCGATGAGGCCGGGTGCCTCGGAGTGTGCAGGGCACCCCTCCGAGGAAAGCGCGGTGTGGTCGATGGTGAGCAGTCTGGTGCCGTCGGACCGTGTGACGGTGACAGACTGCCCGAGGTCGACCTCGACGGCGCCGCGCTTGTTCGTCTTGTTCTTTCCGGAGTTCGGCGCCGGTGCCGATGTGATGGCGCCAGGAGGCGCATTGTCGTCAACGGGTGAGGAACCGCAGGCCGCGAGTGTCATAGTTACGGCGATGCCGATGAGTGCGAGCGTCTTCTTCATGGTGGTCTCCATGGGGGGATGGAGGGCGGACCGGGTCGTGGCCGCGGGCGTGCATCGCTCCACTCATGATCCAGCGCCCAATGGCATCGCGGCCCACGGTGCTGGAATTTACTTCACGCGTGGGGCGGCGTGGGAGTTTTCATCGAAACGAATGCGTTCCGACGTCGTGTCGGCGGGCATTCGCAAAGGAATCCGGTCGGTATGGGCGTTGCGTCGCTGGCGCTCTCATGGTCAACGGCACAGCTCAGTGCTGCTGCCGCTGCTCGCCGGTGCGGTGGTCGCCGGCGACCGTCGGGAGTTTGTTCTTCGCCCACCAGATGGTGCCGACGATCGCGGCCGGCAGCGTCAGCAGCAGGATGACGGCACCGAGCGCGGGGGCGATCATGCCGCCGATCGCGGTGAGGATCAACCCGCCGACGACGATGATCAGGAAAACCACCGTGAGTGACTTCCAGCGCCCACGCGGCTTGGCCGGAGGTTTCGCGGCAGGGAACCCGGGCGCATTGGTTATGCGAGGGATGCGCCCGTGCGGCGTGTACGGATCTGGCATGGGAACAGGCGGCTGGGACTGCGGCGGCGGAGTCCAGCCGTCCGTAGCGGCGGCTGCGGGCTGAGGCGGCACGTCGAAGGTGGGTGATGCCGCAGGCGCTTCGCGTGGCGTGGTGGACGCGGCGGGGGCGTCGTCGCCTGCGGTGGCCACGGGCGGAGTGGATTCCGGCGGTGGAGCCGACGCCGGCGGCGCGACGGACGGTGCAGGCTTGGGGGCGCGGCGGGGCTTCGGCTTGTCGGCGCCGGTGTAGGCGTCGGGGACGTCGTACTCGTCGGGGTTGTTCCGCTCAGGCACGAGCGTGGGGACGGTACGGGCCGGCCCGTCGAGAATGTCCTCGTCGGCCTCGTTGGCCTTGACGGCGTCGATGCGCACTTCGGCGGCGATGGACGATCCGGTGATGTCGGCCCAGCAGGCCGTCGCCAGGCCCCGGCTGGCGAGGTGTTCGACCATGGGCAGGAACCGCTGGCTCATCTGCGCGGTGAGCTGGCCGATGCGTTCGCCGTCGATGCGAACCTCCACGACCGACTTCGTCGTGCGCGGGGTCGTGATGGTGTCGGCGTGAAGGGTGGCGAACAGGAGCCCGTGGCCGCTCTCGGGCACGAACTCGAAGAGCGCGTCGAAGTGTTCGCTCTCCTTCGTGACCTGGACGATGCTGCTGCGCGGCACCATCGTGTACGGGACCTGTGGCGGGTCATTGAGCGGCAGCGCGGTGGCGGGGTCGCCTAGGCGGATCTGGACTCGGCCGATGACCTTGCTGCGGGGATTGCCGTGGCGGTCGGTGTTGTTCCAGTCGTCGATCTCGCCGATCCAGATTCGGCCGGGGGTGGTGGCGGTGCATCCGGATGCGGCGATCCGGTAGATGACGGGAGCCCACTGCGCGCTGTCCCCGTGGGCGATGTAGCCGAGGACTTTGGCTCCGGCGCGGACGGAGAGGGCGTACGTGCCGTGAGGGTTGTCCGGCTCGGGCACGATCTGCAGGTCGAGTTGCAGCTCATGCCCGTGGCGGTCCCAGCCCCGGGGAAACAGCGAGGTGATCTCCTTCATGTGGAAGGACTCGCCGACGACGTCGTAGTCGGCCCATGTACTGCGCTGCGTGTTCCAGAGCTGGTAGGGCGTGGTACCGGTCAATGTTCTGCCTTCTCACCTGAGCGCGACTGATCACGTGCTGTGCCGGCTCCGCCGATGGGGAAACCACCGCCGAGGGACGAGGCCCTGCCTTCGGCTGGTGGCGTCACAGATGCCGCGCAGGGGCGCTCTTCGGTGACGCAGCGTGCCCGGCCACCTGAAAACGCTCCGCGCGGAGCTGCGCGTGCCTTACAGCAGCTCGCCCAGCGGCACCGACGCGTCGGCCAGCCGGGCGGCGTCCACCGGGCGATGCGCCGAGACCAGCG
>CAZDSL010000384.1:0-2903 GCA_964507655.1 uncultured Mycobacteriaceae bacterium
TCGCCGAGGTGTACGCGAAGATGTCGGAGATGATCCGCATCGACGGCTTCGGCGGGTAGATGTAGGTGTTGCGGACCATGAACTCTTTGAGGATGTCGTTCTGGATGGTCCCCGCCAGCTTCTCCGGCGGCACCCCCTGCTCCTCGGCGGTGGCCACATACAGCGCGAGGATGGGCAGTACCGCGCCGTTCATCGTCATCGACACCGACACCTTCGACAGGTCGATGCCGTCGAAGAGCTCGCGCATGTCGAGGATCGAGTCGATCGCCACGCCGGCCATCCCCACGTCGCCCTGCACGCGCGGGTGGTCCGAGTCGTACCCCCGGTGGGTGGCCAGGTCGAAGGCCACCGACAGGCCCTTCTGCCCGGCCTTGAGGTTGCGCCGGTAGAAGGCGTTGGACTCGGCGGCGGTGGAGAAGCCCGCGTACTGGCGGATGGTCCACGGCTGGTTGACGTACATGGTGGGGTACGGCCCGCGCAGGAACGGCGCGGCGCCCGGCACCGAGTCGATCGGGTACCCGGCGGCGACGGCCTCGTCGCGGTCGGCCTTGGTGTACACCGGCTTGACGTCGATGCCCTCGGGCGTGGTCCAGGTGACCTGCTCGGCGGTGAGCCCGTGGGCCGACGCGCCGTCGCGGATCATCTCGTCGGCGCTCCCGGCCGCGGCCGGGGCGGCGGCGGGGTCGTCGAGGGGGACGTCGGCGAAGGAGGGGATCTGCGGGGTGTCTGGCATGGTCACTTCACTCCCAGCGCGTCGAGGAGGCCGGCGAGGGTCCCGACGGCGTCGATCTTCATGGTCAGGTGGCCGTCGGGGCGCTCGGCCCCCTCCGGCCAGGCCGACTCGGGCCCGGCCACGAGGACGCGACCGGCCCCTGCCGCGCGCAGGGCGGCGGCCACGTCCGGCCCCTCCTCCCCGTACCGGGCGTCGGTGCCGCAGAGCACGGCGACGGCAGGCGGGGTGTCGCCCAGCGCGTCGGCCACCGTGGCGGCGGTGACGGTGCCGGTGCTCTCGGAGGCGATGCCGCCGGAGGCGAGCAGGTTGGACGCGAAGCTGGTGCGCACGTTGTGCTCCGACAGCGGCCCGAGCGCGACCAGCAGCGCATGCGGGCGGGCGCCGGTGGCGGCCAGGTGCGCATCGCTGCGATCGCGGAGCTTCTCGAAGCGGGCGGCGTAGCGGCGCACGTCGGCCAGGCGCGGCGTGCCGTCCGCCGGGACCGGCTCGTCGAGGTTCGGGAACTCGTTGACGCCGGTCACCGCGGTGCGGCGGTGCGCGATGTCGTCCTCACGGCGGTCTGCCACCTCGTCGATGCGCGCGGCCAGGGCGCCCGACGCGGTGGATGCGCGGAAGCCTCCGTCGGCCTCGATGCGCTGGAACTCCTCCCAGCCCAGGCGCGCGAGGTCGTCGGTGAGCGACTCGACGTACCAGGAACCGCCCGACGGGTCGAGCACCTGGCCCAGGTGCGACTCCTCGAGCAGCAGCAGCTGGGTGTTGCGTGCGATGCGCCCGGCGAATCCCCCGGAGGTGCCGAGCGCGCCGACCGGCAGGGCCGAGTCGAACGGGAGCACCGTGACCTTGTCGGCGCCGCCCACGCCGGCGCCGAACGCGGCGAGCGTGGTGCGCAGCATGTTGACCCACGGGTCGCGGCGGCTGAGCATTGCCGCCGAGGTGACGGCGTGCTGCGGGGCCGCTCCGGCCCCGGGGGCGCCCAGCACCTGGGCGACGCGCGCCCACAGCCGGCGCGCGGCCCGGAACTTGGCGATGGTGGCGAACTGGTCGTCGGTGGCGGCCAGCCGGAAGTCGATCTGCCCGAGCGCGGCGGAGACCGTCAGCCCGCGGGCGGCGAGGTCGCGGACGTACTGCACGCCGGCGGCGACGGCCGCGCCGATCTCCTGGGCATCGGAGGCGCCGCGCTCGTGGAAGACGGTGCCGTCGACGGTGACGGCGCGGACGGATTCGGCGCGCGCGTCGGCGGCCGCGGCCAGCGTTCCGAGCGCGTCGGCGTCGGGCGCCTCGCCCTCGCCGGCGGCGAACGCGCGGGTGAGCGGGTCGGCACCGAGGCTCACGCGCACCGCGGAACGGTCGGCGACGTCGGCCGCGTCGAGCACCGTGTACAGCTCGCGCGCGGCATCCTCGACGTCGGCGGCCGCATCGAGGGCGATCGGCGCCAGGTCGAGGTACACACCGCGCAGCGCGGCGCCCAGGTCGGCGGGCGCGATCGCGCCGGCGCCGACGGTGAGGGTGACGGCGCTGACGCCGTTGCCGAGGTCGTCGAGGATCTTCTCGTTGAGCGCCGCGGCGTCGCCCCCGGCGGCGGCCGCGGCCTCGGTGCCGCCGTAGCGCGCGTCGACGAGCCAGCCCACGGTGACATCGCGGGTGGCGTCGCCGCCGCGGACATAGGGGAAGCTGCCGGGCAGCGGCTGCTCGGGGCCCTCGTCCGCCGGCGTGTACAGCGGGCGGATGCGCGCCCCGTCGTAGGTGGTGGCCTCGAGCAGCTTCTCCGGGGTGTCCGGGAGATCCGCCGCGTCGATCCTGCGCGCCTTGGCCAGCACGGCGGCGGCCGACCGCTGCCACGCGGCGTACCCGGGGACGTCGGGTGCGTTCACCGTCGCTCCGGTTGTCGAATCCGTCATTTCGCCGATGTTAGCGGCAGTGTCGCCATCCCCCCGCCCCGCCCTCCGGCGCATCCGCGCCCGGCATGACCACTGGTTTTGTTACCCACGAGTAGATTTCGGCCGTCGAACGCGCACAGCCGGTCCCGCGGGCCGCGGGGCGGGTATCGTTGCCGATCGTGGAACTTCGGGGCGCGAGAGGCGCGTGCGGCGCCAGTGACGCTGCCGGCACGGGTAGCGCTGCCGGCACGGGTAGCGCTGCCGGCACGGGTAGCGCTGCCGGCACGGGTAGC
>CAZDSL010000385.1:0-2879 GCA_964507655.1 uncultured Mycobacteriaceae bacterium
CACCTCACCTGGACCATCGTCGAGCAACGCAGATAGGTTACCTGCTGGTTGAGCGGCGGGGTATCCCCTCAAGCGCAATCGACGGAATTGCCGCGGGTCGGCTGTCATACGAACGTCCTACAGGCGGGCGGCCGGGCCCGGCCCCGGCGATGCCGCGCGCGGCCGATTTCGAGCGTCGACCACCCCGTCCGCCGCGAGAAGATGAGCACGCGCACCCGCACAGCAACGACTCGAGTTGCCGCGGTCGGCGCGTTGGCGCCCTTCGGCACGGCGGGCACCTCTTCCGGGCCGTCGCGCCCGGCAACTACACGTTCACGACATGGTCGTGCGGGCTGACACTGCCGCAGTGTGCTGCGCACGTCGAGGGCGCATCGGCTCCATCACGCTGACGCCCCGCGGCTGACCCGATCCGCAGGCGCGCACCCCGGGCGGCTTCCGGCTCCTGGCGGCACGCGTCCGCGCGCGCAGGGCCACGATGCCCTCGAATGCCGGGGAACACCTCCGAACGGCGTGACTCCCCGGCCACCTGGGTGGGCGGGGAGTCACGCCGCTGACGCTACTTGGTGGGGGTGCCACCGCTTGCCGACGTGAGCGCGTTGAGGACCTTCTGCAGGGACTCACCAAGCTTCGGGCCGCTGCCCGTCGCAAGCTGGGCCGAGCCGGCGGCGATCGCCTTGATGGCTTCTACAGATCCAGTGAGCATACTTCCTCCGAGTTCAATTCGAGATTGGTGGAGCCGACGCAATCAATGCGGCCGGCAGTCAAGCGTTACGGTCACTCGTCGGTAGCGACAACATCGCCGAGCGAATCCGATACCGAACCGCTGATCAGATCGAGGCTGCCGTCGGCGAACGCCAGCGGGCCGAGAATGAGCGTCAGCGTGTTACCGAGGATCGTTGAAAGTGAACCCACGTGTTTCCCCTTTTGAGTCCATCGAATAGACGGCACCGAAACGGCACCGCCCTTCGACATGCGTATGTGGCGGGTCTCACGTTAGCACCAGTATCCGTGTCATTCAACCGCATGACTTGACAGTGGTCACACGCCATTGAACGGACGACTCTCCCGCTTCCGCGCCGGGCTCGCTCCCCGGCCGTTCACCGGGCTCGCTCCCCGGCCGCTCAGCCGCGCCCCGCCGCGTACAGCTCGCCAAATGCGTCGGACAATGCCGCGCTGTAGGCGGCGACGTCCGGCACGGCGGCGGGATCGGCACAGATGTTGAGGGTCAGCACGTCGGTGTCACCGAAGCACAGGTAGTGGCGCAACAGGTCGCCGTCGCCGGCAGGCTGGTTCGGCAGCGCACCGCAGCCGCGTGCGCCGAGGAACACCCGGCCCGGTGCGTCGAGCGCGATGTTGCTGACGATCGTGTTGCCTGCCCGCCCGGCCGGCGTGAAGCGCGCCCCGGCCGCCGAGGCCTTGAGCAGCCAGGCCGGGGAGGTCTCGATGCGCGCCGCGGCGGCACGCACCGCGCGCGAACCCGACCGGGCCTTCTCTGCACGGGCGGCGGCGGCGATCGCGGCGAGACGATCGAGCGGGTCGTCCACCTCGTTGCGAAGCGGGATCTGCATCAGGACGAGCATGTTGGCCGCGCCCCAGCCCTCGATGCCACGCACCGACCGCGGAACCTTGGCCACCAGCGGCACCTGCGCATAGTCCTCCCCGCCCAGCGTCAGGCGGCGGAGCGCCCCGCCCACCGTGGCCAGCAGAACGTCATTGACGGTGGCGCCGGGAACCGCGCGCCGCACGGTGTCGACGCGGGCGAGCGGCAGCGTCGTGAAGTCGACGACCGTCCGGCCGCTTGCGGCGCCGTTGAGCGCGGCGGGCTGCGACGCAGCCGGCGCGGGCAGCTCCCCGGCACGCTCCGCGGCCTCGGCCTCACTGCGCGCCCGCCCGGTGAACGCAAGCCCGCGCCGGAATCGCACCAGCGCCCCCGGCACTCCGGCCACCGCCCGCAGCGCGGCAACCGCCCGCACCAGCGGAATGCGAGGACAGATGGCCGGCTCCGAGTCCCGCTCCGGGACCACGCTGTACAACCGCTTCGACAGCGCGCGCATCGCCAGGCCGTCCGCGGCGCAGTGGTGCACCTTGAGGCACACCGCCGTCATCGATCCGGGCATACCGTGCACGCCGTGCAGCCCCCGGACCACGTGTAGCTCCCAGGGCGGGCGGGAGAGGTCGACGGGGCCTGACAGGATCGCGGAGAGCAACCGCTGCATGGGCGCCCAGCCGGGCCCGTCCGCCTCGTGCACCGCGACGTGCCGCGACAGGTCCACCGGCGCCGGAACCCAGTAGGGGTAATCGAGCCCGAGTACCTCGCGCTGCACGCGATGCGTGAAGAAATCGGCGATGTGCAGGCGAGCCGTCATCCATTCCGTGACGGTCTGCACATCCACGGGGATGTCGCCCGACTCCGCCGTATCAAAGAATTCCACCGATACCAAGTGATTGCGGTGCCCCGGACGCTCTCCGAATAAGTACTCGGCATCGCGCGGATCCATTCTCTGCACTGGCGCGCGCAACGCCGAAATCGCCAAGCGGCCCGTACGTGCCATTTTTTCGGGAATTTCCATCCGCCACCTCCGCCGCCGAATATCACGGTAAGCGTAACCGTGCCCGCGGGCATCGGGTCCGCCCGTCCGCCCGCGGCAGGTGCGAAACCCTCACTTGGAGAGGCGGACGGGCGCGCTGGAGAAACCGTCCGACCAAGACGATCGTTCACCACAGAAGTCACTCCAGCACCATTGACAGCACGCGATGGAGGCGGCAAGGTCCCCTCTGTGCGCCACGCCCCCTGCGGGGCGCACAGCACCCGTACCCGAGTGTTATCGGAGGATCTTCACGTGCGTAACACCACCACTGGCCTCAAGCGCATCATCGGC
>CAZDSL010000386.1:0-2874 GCA_964507655.1 uncultured Mycobacteriaceae bacterium
CGTCCGCCCCCGCGCGCCCGGGGCCGTCGGCGTCGCGCCGCTGCGGGTTGTCCACCCGCTGAGTGATGCACCGTGCCAGGTCGAGCCCCACCGACACGGCCCGCATCTCCAGGTCGCTGCGACGCTGCCCGTCGGCGGTGGTGTACTCGCGCAGCCGCACCGGGCCGTGCGCGATCACCGGCGACCCCCTCATCACCGACGCCCCCACGCCCGCCACCAGGCGCTTCCAGCAGCTGACCGTGAGGAACACCGAGCCGCCGTCGCGCCAGGCCTGTTCCTCGGCCGACCAGTACCGCGTGGTGCTGGCCAGCCGGAAGCTCACCACATCGCCCGCGGCGGTCCTGCGCCTGTCGGGCTCCTTGACCACGTTGCCGATCACCGTCATGTACGTCTCGAACACCCCGGGGCCTCCCCTCCCTCGACCGCCCGGCGGGCGGGCGGGGCGCCGTGTGCGGCGCCGACCCCGAGGATGCCGCACCGGGCCGTCGCGGCGCCGCCCCCTCCGCGCCGGCCTGTGGACAACCCGGCGGCCTGTGGATGATTCCGGCGGGCCTCCGCCGAAACGTGCTAAGGGCGCGCGAGCCGCCGGCGCGCTGGGGCGGCCGGCGCGCGGGTGGTCGGCCCCGGGTTGATCAGCTCCGCGCCGCCGGATCCGTCTCCGGCCCGTCGGCCGCGCCGTCGCGGGCCGCCGGTGCCCCCGCCGCCGGCGCCGCGGTCTCGTGATCGCGCCGCGCGAGCTCCTGGAACATGGCGTTGTAGGAGGTGAGCTCGGCGTCGTGGTCGCGATCCTCGCGGCGGTCGTGCTGCCGGGCGCGGCGCTGATCCGACCGGAACCACTGGGCCACCAGCGCCACCATGATGAGCAGCAGCGGCAGCTCGCCCGAGGCCCAGGTGATGCCGCCGCCCGTGTGCTGGTCGCGCAGCAGGTCGGTCACCCAGGGCAGGTTGAGGCCGTGGTAGAAGTCGTAGCCCAGCACGTTGTCGGTCATCATCAGCGCGATGCCGAAGAACGCGTGCAGCGGCAGCGTCGCCATCACCACGCCCAGGCGGGTCACCGGCTCGAGCTTGCGCGGCGACGGGTCGATGCCCAGCACCACGTAGTAGAACAGGTAGCCGCTGAGCAGGAAATGCAGGTTCATCAGCAGATGCCCGGTGTGCATCGAGACGATGTCGCTGAAGATCGGCGACAGGTACAGCCCGTAGAAGCCGCTGATGAAGATCACCGACGCCACCACCGGGTGCGTGAGGAACCGCGAGACCGGGCTGTGCAGCGCCGCCAGCAGCCACTCGCGCGGGCCCGGCACGCCGTCCTTGCCCGCGGGCGGCAGCGCGCGCAGCGCCAGCGTCATCGGCGCGCCCAGCACCAGCAGCACCGGGATGAGCATCGACATCACCATGTGTGCGCCCATGTGCACGCTGAACATGGCCATCGTGTAGCGCCCCACCCCGGAGCTCGTGGTGAACAGCAGCAGCAGCGCGCCGAGCACCCAGGCCACCGTGCGGCCCACCGGCCAGGCGACGCCGCGGCGGCGCAGGCGCCGCACGCCCAGCAGGTACACCACCGCGAGGGCGATGGCCGCGGTGCCGTAGATGAGGTCGAAGCGCCAGTCGAACAGCAGGCGGGCCAGCGTGGGCGGCCCCGACAGGTCGTAGCCCAGCAGCACCTCCTGGATGCTCAGCTGCCGGCCGTCGGGCGGCGGCGGCGCTCCGCCGAGCGCCACCGCGAGACCGAAGGTGGCCGAGAACACGAGCACCTCGACCGTCGCCAGGCGCACCAGCGGGCCGCGCGCGGTCGGGTCGGCGCGCAGCGCACGCATCGAGGTGCGCCGCTGCATCAGGCCGATGCCGCCCAGCACCACCAGCGCCACCGCCTTGCCGATGATGAGCCCGCCGTAGGTGGTGGTGAACAGGTCGGAGGGGCTCATCCGCACGAGCGCGTTGATCACGCCGCTCACCGCGATGACGACGAGGCAGCAGGTGGCCACCAGGGAATAGCGCCGGATGGCGACGTCGGTGTGCGCCCCCTTGCGGCGGGCGTGGGCGAGCACCGCGAACAGGCCGCCGGCCCACAGCGACGCCGCCACGAGGTGCAGGATCAGCGAGTTCGTGGCCATGTCGTGGTTCCCCCCGGAGCCCGAATGCCCCGTGATGGCCAGCGGCATGAGCGTGAGGACGCCGAGCACCAGCAGCGGCGGCGTCCACCCCCAACGCAGGATCAGGCGGCAGCCGATGGCGAGCACCACCGCGAAAATGGCCACCCACAGCCACGCGCGCGACGCCTCCACCTGGTCGATGCCGGTGAGGGCGTTGCGCGGGATCATCGACTCGGTCAGCGGCTTGGCCGAGACCTCGGACAGCTGCATGGGGATCATCAGCAGCGCCACCGCCGCCCACACCATGGCCGCCACCGACGCGGTGCGCACCGCACGGTAGCCGTCGACATCGAGGATCCCGTTGCGCTGCGGCGGCACCAGGAACGCGGCGAGCAGCAGCGAACCGATGGCGATGACGGCGGAGATCTCGCCGGCGGCGCGCAGCACCGGAATGCCGTAGTCGGTGACGGCGCCGGCGCTGGCGATGCCCAGCGCACTGAGCTTGCTGGTGAGCGACAGGCCCGACAGCATCGCGGCGATCAGCGCCGCGATGCCCGCGCACACGGTGAACAGGCCCCCGATGGCCGGGTCGCGTCTGCCCCCCGGGCCGGAGCGTGCCGGGCGCGTCGTTTCCGCGGCGGCCGGCGCCTCCTCGCGCGCACCGGTGGAGGGTTCGCGCGCGTCGGGGGCCTCGGCGAGGTCGGGCGTAGCCATGCCTACAGGGTAGGCGGGCCCGCACCGGGCGCCACCTGCGAGGCGACGGCACGTACCGCCCGTCACC
>CAZDSL010000387.1:0-2871 GCA_964507655.1 uncultured Mycobacteriaceae bacterium
ACTTCAACTCCTACGGCTCGCGCCGCGGCAACCACGAGGTGATGATCCGCGGCACGTTCGCCAACATCCGGCTGCGCAACCAGCTGGTGCCGGGCGTCGAGGGCGGCGAGACGCGCTACCTGCCCACCGGCGAGCAGATGAGCATCTTCGACGCCTCCGAGAAGTACCTGGCCGACGGCACCCCGCTGGTGGTGCTGGCCGGCGCCGAGTACGGCTCGGGCAGCTCGCGCGACTGGGCCGCCAAGGGCACGCTGCTGCTGGGCGTGAAGGCGGTGATCGCGCAGTCGTTCGAGCGCATCCACCGCTCCAACCTCATCGGCATGGGCGTGCTGCCGCTGGAGTTCCCCGAGGGCGAGTCGATCGAGTCGCTGGGGCTCACCGGCGAGGAGGAGTTCTCCATCACCGGCATCGCCGGCTCCGACAGCGGCGACTTCCCCTCCACGGTGACGGTGCGCGCGGGCGACACGGAATTCACCGCCAAGGTGCGCATCGACACGCCCGCCGAGGCGTCGTACTACCGGCACGGCGGCATCCTGCAGTACGTGCTGCGCCAGCTGCTCGAGCGCTGACGCGCCGCACACCACCGCACCGCGCCGGGCCCAACCCGGCGCGGTGCGCTGTGTCCCAACATGCAACCGCGGCGCAGGGCGGAGTGACACAATGACCCGCATGAACAAGATGTCGCTCGACGCGCTCAGCCGCGAACTGCGCGCCAAGGCCGCCGGAAGCGACCGCAAGGTCGCGTCGACCACCGTCTACGGCGGCCACGAGAAGACGCTCCGGCAGACGCTCGTCGTCATCGACGCGGGCGGCGAGCTGGGCGAGCACGACAGCCCCGGCGAGGCCACCGTGCACGTGCTGGGCGGCCGCATCGCACTCGACACGGCGTCCGACTCGTGGGAGGGCCGCACGGGCGATTTCCTCGTGGTCCCTCCCGCCCGGCACAAGGTGCGCGCGCTGGAGAACTCGGTGTTCCTGCTCACCGTCGCCAAGGTCTGAGGCGGCGGTACCCGGCCGCATGACCGACACCCCTCCCGCGGCGCCCGCCGAGCCGCCCGCCGCGCCGGAACGGCTCACCTGGCGCGTGCTCCTGCGCCGCATCGACTCGGCCATCTCCACCCTCAACCCCGGCTACTTCGCGCTGACGATGGGCACCGGCATCGTGTCGGTGTCGGTCGACGAGCACGGCCTGCGCGGCGCGTCGCGCACCATGATGGTGCTCACCGCCGTCACCTGGGTGGTGCTGGTGGTGCTCACGCTCATCCGCATCGCCCGCCACCGCGACCGGATCCGGCGCGACTTCAAGGATCCGCGCCGCGGCTTCGGCTACTTCACCTTCACCGCCGCCACCGGCGTGCTCGGCGTGGTCCTGCTGCTGGAGGGCCACCGCGCCTGGGCGGTGCCGATGCTGGTGATCGCCGCAGTGAGCTGGTTCATCCTCGGCTACGTGGTGCCGTGGACGGCGGTGCTGCACCCCACCCACCGGCCCACGCTGCCCGGCGCCAACGGCACCTGGTTCATCTGGGCGGTGGCCAGCCAGTCGGTGGCGGTGCTCGCGGCCACGCTCGAGCCGTCGATGCAGGGCTACGCCGACGAGCTGGGCCTGCTGTCCGTGTTCTCGTGGGCCGTGGGCTGCGTCCTGTACGCGGGCGTCGCGATGCTCGTGGCGGCGCGGCTGATGCTCTACCCGCTGGGCCCCGAGGACGCCGTGCCCGCCTACTGGATCTCGATGGGCGCCACCGCGATCACCGTGCTCGCCGGGTCCAAGGTGGTGCTGATCGGCGAGTCGGGCGCCCCCATGGTGTCGGCCACCAAGGAGCTGGCCGCGGGCACGTCGGTGATCTTCTGGGTGTTCGGCACCTGGCTGATCCCGGTGCTGCTCGCCGCCGGATACTGGCGCCACGTCACCCACCGCCTGCCGCTGCGCTACGACGCCACCCTGTGGAGCATCATCTTCCCGCTGGGCATGTACTCGGTGGCCAGCCGCTTCCTCGGCTCGCCGCAGGTGGACGATCTGCCCATCGTCGAGCGGGTGGGCGACATCGGCGGCTGGGTGGCGCTGACCGCGTGGGCCGTGGTGTTCGCGGCCATGTGCCTGCACCTGTGGCGCACCATCATCCAGGGGCGCATCATCCCGCCGCAGCCCGAGCGCCCCTACATCATCCCCGACGAGGACGCCGACCGGTGACGCCGCGCGCCCCGCTGCGCATCGGCATCCTGGGCGTGGCGCGCATCGGCGGCGAGGCGGTGGTGCTGCCCGCGCAGGCGCTGGGGCACCGGCTGGTGGGCGTCGCCTCGCGCGATCCGGCGCGCGCCCGGTTCTATGCCGGCCTGTGCGGCATCGAGCGGGTGCTGCCCGACGGCGCCGCGCTGCTCGCCGATCCGGGCATCGACACCGTCTACATCCCGCAGGTGCCCTCGGAGCACGCGCGCTGGGTGCGCGCCGCCGTCGCCGCCGGCAAGCACGTGCTGTGCGAGAAGCCGCTGTGCATCACGGCCGCCGAGGGCGCGCGCCTGCGGGAGGCGGCCCGCGGCGCCGGCACCGCGGTGGCCGAGGCGTGGCATCACCTGTGCCACCCGCTGTGGGATGCGCTCGAGGGACTGCTCGCGGAGGCCGGCCCGCTGCGGTCCGTGGAGGCGGAGCTGGCGATGCGCCCGCCGCCCGCCGGCGACCCGCGCTGGGATGCGGCGCTGGGCGGCGGCGCGCTCGCCGACCTGGGCTGCTACGGGGTGCAGGCCGCCTACCTGCTGGGCCGGTTCGGCGGGGGCCCGCCCGCCGGCACGGGAGCGTCCGCGACCCCCGCCCACGGGCCCGGCCCCGATGGGGCTCGAGCGGGCGGGGCTCGACCGGGCGGGGGCGGGCCGTGCGGG
>CAZDSL010000388.1:0-2850 GCA_964507655.1 uncultured Mycobacteriaceae bacterium
CCGGGGCGCCCCCTCGGCGGGCGGCGCGGGCCGGCCGGGGCGCCCCCCTCGGCGGGCGGCGCGGCGTGCCCGATCGTGTCCGTTTTGTGACCAACGCCACAGGCCGATCCAATGGCCCACATCAGGCGTTTTCTACTCATGGGTATGCCCGCATCTACTCATGGGTACGCCGATCCGGCCGAGAAACGTGAGGGGTCCCTCATGATTCTGTGGCACCCTTTTCCGTAGACCTTGCGGTGTCTCCGGGCACCGGCGCCGCCCCGCCGGGGCCGCCCGCGACGCCGCGAAGCTTGACGGAGAGGAACACCACGTGACCATCGAGGCATTCGGATCAGGCCGCGACGACGACGCCGCCGCCGCCGACGCCGCCGCGCGCGGGACCGGTCCCGCGGCGCGCACCGGCGCCGTCCCCCTGGCCGACCGCCTGCGTGACGGCGAGAAGTACGCCGTCGCCTTCGGCGGTCAGGGTGCGCCGTGGCTCGACGCCCTCACCGAGATCGCCACCGACGCCCAGCTCGAGGAGGAGCTGGGCGCCCTGGTCGCCGAGAGCGCCGCGCTGCTCGAGCCCGTGCGCTCCGAGCTGCTGGTGGTGCGCCCCGCGGGCTTCGATCCCATCGGCTGGGGCATCGAGGCCGCCCGCCCGCGCCAGTCGGCGCTGACGTCCGCGGCGGTGTCGCTGCCGGGCGTGCTGCTCACCCAGCTGGCCGCCGTACGCGCGCTGGCGGGCGAGGGCCTCGACCTGCGCACCGGCACGGGCGCCGGCGTCGCCGCGCTGGGCCACTCGCAGGGCGTGCTCGCCGCCGAGGCGCTCACCGCGCAGGGCCGCGAGGACGCCGGCTTCCTCGCGCTCGCGCAGCTCATCGGCGCGGCCGCGACGCTGGTGTCGCGCCGCCGCGGCCTGGTGGGCACCGTCGACCGGTCGCCCATGCTCGCGGTGTCCGGCGTCGCCCCCGAGCGCCTGGAGACGGCGCTCAATGAGGTGTTCGGCGCCCGCACCCTCGACCGCCCGGTGCTGGCGATCCGCAACGGCCGCCGCCGCGTGGTGCTCACCGGCAACCCCGACCAGCTGGCCCGCCTGCGCGCGCACTGCGAGGGCATCGCCGCCCGCGAGAAGGCCGAGCGCGCCGACAAGACCACCGGCGGCGCCGCCTTCGCCCCCGTCTTCGAGCACGTGGCCGTCGAGGCCGGCTTCCACCACCCCGAGCTGCGCGAGGCCGTGCAGCTGGTGGCCGACTGGGCCACCCGCTGCGGCCTGGACGCCGAGCGCGCCGCGCGCCTGACCGACGCGATCCTCGTGGCGCCCGTCGACTGGGTCGCGGCCGTCGACGGCGCCGTCGACGCGGGCGCCCGCTGGATCCTCGACCTGGGCCCCGGCGACCTGCTCACCCGCATGACCTCCGGTGTGGTGCGCGGCGAGGGCGTCGGCGTCGTCCCCGCGTCCACGCGCGCCGGGCAGCGCAACCTGTTCACCCCCGGCGCCGCCCCCGAGGTGGAGCGCCCGTGGAGCGCGTTCGCGCCCGTGGCCCGCACGCTGCCCGACGGGCGCACCGTTGTCGAGACGGCCTTCACCCGCCTCACCGGCCGCTCGCCGATCCTGCTGGCCGGCATGACCCCCACCACCGTCGACGCGCGCATCGTCGCCGCCGCGGCCAACGCCGGCCACTGGGCGGAGCTGGCGGGCGGCGGCCAGGTCACCGAGGACATCTTCCTCAGCCGCATCGACGAGCTCGGCGAGCTGCTCGAGCCGGGCCGCGCCGTGCAGTTCAACTCGCTGTTCCTCGACCCGTACCTGTGGAAGCTGCAGGTGGGCGGCAAGCGCCTGGTGCAGAAGGCCCGCACCACCGGCGCGGCGCTGGACGGCCTCATCGTCACCGCCGGCATCCCCGAGCTCGAGGACGCGCTCGCCCTCATCGAGGAGCGCGCCGAGGTCGGCATCCCCTACATCGCGTTCAAGCCGGGCACGGTGGCGCAGATCCGCTCCGTGGTGCGCATCGCCGCCGAGGTGCCCGACTACCCGATCATCGTGCAGGTCGAGGGCGGCAAGGCCGGCGGCCACCACTCGTGGGAGGACCTCGACGACCTGCTGCTGACCACCTACGCCGAGCTGCGCGCCCGCACCAACGTGGTGCTGTGCGTGGGCGGCGGCATCGGCACGCCCGAGCGGGCCGCCGACTACCTCACCGGCCGCTGGTCGGAGCAGCTCGGCTTCCCCACGATGCCCGTCGACGGCATCCTCGTGGGCACGGCCGCCATGGCGACGCTCGAGGCCACCACCGCGCCCGAGGTCAAGAAGCTGCTGGTGGACACGCCCGGCACCCCCGGCTGGATCGGCGCCGGCACCGCCGAGGGCGGCATGGCCTCCGGCCGCAGCCAGCTGGGCGCCGACATCCACGAGATCGACAACGCCGCCTCGCGCTGCGGCCGCATCCTCGACGAGGTCGCCGGCGACGCCGACGCGGTGGCCGAGCGGCGCGACGAGATCATCGCCGCCATGGCCGGCACCGCCAAGCCGTACTTCGGCGACGTCGCCGACATGACCTACGAGCAGTGGCTGCGCCGCTACGCCGAGCTGGCCGTGGGCCACGACGTGGCCGGCACCTCCGCGGTGTGGGCGGACGTGACCTGGCGCGACCGCTTCCTCGAGATGCTGCGCCGCGCCGAGGCCCGCCTCAACACGCTCGAGCGCGGGCCCGTGCCCACGCTCTACGACGACGCCGACCCGGTGCTCGACACCCCGCAGGCCGCCGTCGACGCGCTCGTCGCGCAGTACCCCGACGCCGCGCGCGCCCTGCTGCACCCGGCCGACGTGCCGTTCTTCCTGGAGCTGTGCCGCACGCCGGGCAAGCCGGT
>CAZDSL010000389.1:0-2848 GCA_964507655.1 uncultured Mycobacteriaceae bacterium
CGCCGCACGCCAAGTGGTTCGTGGGCGGCAAGCTCAACGCCGCCTACAACTGCGTGGACCGGCACGTGGAGAACGGGCTGGGCGACCGCGTCGCCTACCACTTCGAGGGCGAGGGCGGCGACACGCGCACCATCACCTACTCCGACCTGCAGGATGAGGTCTGCAAGGCGGCCAACGCGCTGACCGAGCTGGGCGTCAAGACGGGCGACCGCGTCGCCATCTACATGCCGATGATCCCCGAGACGGTGTTCGCGATGCTCGCCTGCGCCCGCATCGGCGCGCCGCACACCGTCATCTTCGGCGGCTTCTCCTCCAAGGCCATCGCCGACCGCGTCCAGGACTGCGGCGTCGAGTTCGTCATCACCGCCGACGGCGGCTACCGCAAGGGCAAGGCGTCGCCGCTCAAGGCCGCCGTCGACGAGGCGCTCAAGAGCTGCCCCGACGTGCACACGGTGCTGGTGGTCAAGCGCACCGGGCAGGAGATCGAGTGGACGGAGGGCCGCGACAAGTGGTGGTCGGACGTCGTCGACGGGCAGTCCACGCAGCACACCCCCGAGGCCTTCGACGCCGAGCACCCGCTGTACATCATGTACTCGTCGGGCACCACGGGTAAGCCCAAGGGCATCCTGCACACCACCGGCGGCTACATGGTGGGCACCTCGTACACGCACTACGCGGTGTTCGACATCAAGCCCGAGACGGACGTGTTCTGGACGGCCGCCGACATCGGCTGGGTCACCGGCCACTCGTACATCGTCTACGGGCCGCTCGCCAACGCCACCACGTCGATCATGTATGAGGGCACGCCCGACACCCCGCACCAGGGCCGCTGGTGGGAGATCGTGCAGAAGTACAAGGCCACCATCCTGTACTGCGCGCCCACCGCCATCCGCACCTTCATGAAGTGGGGCCACGAGATCCCCGCGCAGTACGACCTCTCCTCGCTGCGGCTCATCGGCTCGGTGGGCGAGCCCATCAACCCCGAGGCGTGGGTGTGGTACCGCAAGAACATCGGCGGCGACCGCACCCCGGTGGTCGACACCTGGTGGCAGACGGAGAACGGGCAGATCCTCATCAGCCCGCTGCCCGGCGTCACCGCCGCCAAGCCCGGCGCCGCCATGCGCCCGCTGCCCGGCATCGTCGCCGACATCTACAACGAGGAGGGGCAGCCCGTCGGCAACAACGAGGGCGGCTACCTGGTGGTCAAGGAGCCGTGGCCCGGCATGCTGCGCACGCTGTGGGGCGACGACGACCGCTTCCAGCGCACCTACTGGGACCGCTTCCCGGGCGTGTACTTCGCCGGCGACGGCGCCAAGCGCGACCAGGACGGCGACATCTGGGTGATCGGCCGCGTCGACGACGTCATGAACGTCTCGGGCCACCGGCTGTCCACCACGGAGATCGAGTCGGCGCTCGTCTCGCACGAGGCCGTCGCGGAGGCGGCCGTGGTGGGCGCCGCCGACGCCACCACCGGCCAGTCGATCGAGGCGTTCGTGATCCTCAAGGAGAGCGCGCACGGCGGCGGCGACGACATCGTCGGGACGCTGCGCCAGCACGTGCGCGACGAGATCGGCGCCATCGCCAGCCCCCGCTCGATCATGCTGGTCGAGGAGCTGCCCAAGACGCGCTCCGGCAAGATCATGCGCCGCCTGCTGCGCGACATCGCCGAGAACCGCGAGCCGGGCGATTCCACCACGCTCGCCGACTCGTCGGTGGTCGACCGCATCCGCAAGGAGGTCTCGGGCTCCTAGCCCGCGCCCCCACACCGGCCCTCCCCGCCCGCCGCGGAGAGGGCCGGTGTGCGTCCGGGCCTCAGACCATGTCGAACGTGTCGGGGTTCGGCCCCACCCGGCCGTCCTCGCCGCGGTCGAGGCCGGTGAGCTCCACCATGGCGTCCCCGTCCAGCTCGAAGTCGAACAGCGCGGCGTTCTCGCGCATCCGCTCGGGCGAGAGCGACTTGGGGAAGACGATGTCGCCGCGCTGGATGTGCCAGCGCAGCAGCACCTGCGCGGGGGTGCGCCCGGTGCGCTCGGCCAGGGTCCGCACCACCGGCTCGTCCAGGGCGCGCCCCTGCGCCAGCGGCGACCACGCCTCGATCGCGACGCCCTGCTCGAGGCAGAAGGCGCGCACCTCCTCGTTGCCGAAGCGCGGGTGCACCTCCACCTGGTTCACGGCGGGCACCGTGTCGGCCTCGGCGAGCAGCCGCTGCAGGTGCGGCACCTGGAAGTTCGACACGCCGATGCTGCGCGCCCGCCCGTCGCGCGCGAACTCCTCGAGCACCCGCCACGTGGAGACGAAATCGCCGTCGTAGCGGGTGGGCAGCGGCCAGTGGATGAGGAAGAGGTCGACATGGTCGGTGCCCAGCAGCGTGAGGGTCTGGTCGAACGAGCGGCGGGCGTCGTCGGGCAGGTGGTTGCCGTTGTTCAGCTTGCTGGTGAGGAAGATGTCGGAGCGGCCGATGCCGGAGGCGGCCACGGCCTCGCCCACCCCGGCCTCGTTGCCGTACATCTGGGCGGTGTCGATGTGCCGGTAGCCGGCCTCGAGCGCGGCGCCCACGGCGTCGGCGGTGGCGGCGGGCGGAACCTGGAAGGTGCCGTAGCCGAGCTGCGGGATGGCGTGGCCCGAGTTGAGGGTGAGCGCGGGGATGGTGCCGTCTGCGGAATCCGTCATGCCTCCGATGGTGCCGCGCGCGGGCGCGATACGCAGCAGGCTGCGCGGGTCCGGTGACAATTATCGACCGCAACTCGGGGGTGAGATGGCCGGATCCGGCCATCTCACCCCCGAGTTGCGGTTGTTCCGTGTCATACGCCTCCGGCCACGCGGGAGACGGGCGGGACGGGGGCCGGGG
>CAZDSL010000390.1:0-2841 GCA_964507655.1 uncultured Mycobacteriaceae bacterium
ACCCGGCCGACGTGCCGTTCTTCCTGGAGCTGTGCCGCACGCCGGGCAAGCCGGTCAACTTCGTGCCGGTGATCGACAAGGACGTGCGCCGCTGGTGGCGGTCCGACTCGCTGTGGCAGGCGCACGATCCGGCCTACGGCGCCGACGCGGTGTGCATCATCCCCGGCCCGGTGTCCGTCGCCGGCATCACCCGCGCCGACGAGCCGGTGGGCGAGCTGCTCGACCGCTTCGAGAAGGCCACCGCCGACGAGCTGCTGGCCGACGGCGCCGCCGCCGAGCCGATCCCGGCCCGCCGCCACCTGGCGGAGGGCCCCGCGCTGCCGGCCGCCGTCGACGTGGTGCTCGCCTCGCCCGACATCCTCTGGGCCGGCCGGCACACCGTCAACCCGGTGCACCGCCTCGGCGCCCCCGCCGAGTGGCGCGCCGTGGACGGCGGCGCCGAGCACCCGATGACGGGCGCGCGGCTGCGCACCACCGACGCGGACGACGCGCTGGAGCTGACGGTGCCGCTGGTGGCCGGCCAGTCGGTGCGCATCCGCATCGGCGTGCCCGCCTCCGTGGCCGACGGCGGCACCCCCGTCGTCTCCGCCGCCGACGCCGAGGCCGCCATGTCCGAGCTGCTGGGCGTGGCCGCGGGCCAGGAGCTGCCCGAGGTCAAGGGCGGCGTCGCCCGCATCAACCTGGCCTGGACCCCCGACCTCGTCGCCGACCACGGCGGCGTGACCGCGGCGGGACTGCCCGACGACTACGCGGCCGCCGCCGCCGGCGTGCCCGACGTGCTCGTCGGCGCCTGCTGGCCCGCGGTGTTCGCCGCGATCGGCGACGCCCGCGTCCCCGGCGGCCAGGGCGCCTCGGTGATCGAGGGCATGCTCGACCTGGTGCACCTCGACCACGCGATCAGCCTGGCCGGCGCGCTGCCGGCCGAGCCGTCGATCCTCACCGTGCGCGCCGAGGCCGTCGCGGTGGCCGACACCGATCTGGGCCGCGTCGTCGACGTGCGCGTGCAGGTGGGCTCGGTGCGCGACCTGGGCCTGGAGGCCACGCCCGTGGCCGAGCTCACCGAGCGTTTCGCGATCCGCGGCCGCGCCGGCCGCGGCGAGCTGGCCGACCCGCAGCGGGCCGGCGGCGCGGTGGGCGAGGTGCACGAGAGCCCGCGCCGTCGCCGCCGCCAGATGACGGTGCAGGCGCCCATCGCGATGGACGCCTTCGCGCAGGTGTCGGGCGACCACAACCCGATCCACGTCTCCACGTCGGCGGCGCGGCTGGCCGGCCTCGGCGCGCCGATCGTGCACGGCATGTGGCTCTCGGCCGCCGCGCAGCAGGCCGCCACGGCCACGCTCTACGAGGGGACCGAGCAGCAGTCCGGCTGGGCGCCGACGCCGCTCGCCGGCTGGACCGCGCGGTTCCTGGCGCCGGTGCGCCCCGGCGCCGAGATCGACGTGCGCGTCGAGCGGGTGGGCCTGGACGCCGGCCGCGAGGTCATCGAGGTGTCCTGCCGCGTCGAGGGCGAGCTGGTGATGATCGCCTCCGGCGTGCTCGACGCGCCGCGCACCGTGTACGCCTTCCCAGGCCAGGGCATCCAGCACAAGGGCATGGGCCTGGACGCGCGGGCCTCCTCGCCCGCCGCCAAGGAGGTCTGGGAGCGCGCCGACACGCACACCCGCGCGGCGCTGGGCTTCTCGATCCTCGCCGTGGTGCGCGACAACCCCACCACGCTCACCGCCAGGGGCGAGACCTACCAGCACCCGGACGGCGTCCTGTTCCTCACGCAGTTCACCCAGGTGGCCATGGCCACGCTGGCCTGCGCGCAGGTCGCCGAGCTGCGCGAGGCCGGGGCCTTCGTGCCGGGCTCGCTGTTCGCGGGCCACTCGGTGGGCGAGTACAACGCGCTCGCGGCGGTGGCGCAGGTGCTGCCGCTGGAGGCCGTGCTCGAGGTGGTCTTCCACCGCGGCAGCGCCATGCACCACCTGGTGCCGCGCGACGCGGAGGGGCGCAGCGACTACCGCCTGGGCGCCATCCGGCCGTCGCAGGCGGGCATCGCCGACGACGACGTCACCGCGTACGTCGAGGGCATCGCCGAGCGCACCGGCGAGTTCCTGCAGGTGGTCAACTACAACCTGCGCGGCAGCCAGTACGCGATCGCCGGCACCGTGGCGGGCCTCGACGCGCTCGCCGAGGACATCGACGCCAAGCGGCTGGCCCGCGGCGGCAAGAAGGCCTTCATCCTGGTGCCGGGCATCGACGTGCCGTTCCACTCGCAGGTGCTGCTGGGCGGCGTGCCCGAGTTCCGGCAGACGCTCGAGAAGCTGGTGCCGCACGACATCGACCCCGCGATCCTCGTCGGCCGCTACATCCCGAACCTGGTGCCCCGGGCGTTCACGCTCGACCGCGCCTTCGTGCAGGAGATCCGCGACCTGGTGCCGGCCGAGTCGCTCGACCCGGTGCTCGCCGACTACGAGTCCTGGGCCGCGAAGCCCTCGGCCCTCACCCGCGTGCTGCTCATCGAGCTGCTGGCCTGGCAGTTCGCCAGCCCGGTGCGCTGGATCGAGACGCAGGACCTGCTCTTCGCCCCCGCGGAGACGGGTGGGCTGGACGTGGAGCGCTTCGTCGAGGTCGGCGTGGGCCGCATGCCCACGGTGGCCAACCTGGCGTCGCAGACCCTCAAGCTGCCGGGCCGCTCCGGCCGCACGCCGCAGGTGCTCAACTCGGAGCGCGAGCGGGCCGTGCTGCTGTGCACCGACACCGAGCCGGAGCCCGTGGAGGAGCCGGCAGAGGCCGCCGAGCCTGCCGCCGCCGAGGCGGCCCCCGCCGCCTCGGCCGCGGCCCCGGCCCCGGCCGCGG
>CAZDSL010000391.1:0-2840 GCA_964507655.1 uncultured Mycobacteriaceae bacterium
AACCGCGATGAGGTGACCGCGCGGCTGGTCGGGTGGCTCGACGCGCGGGTGTGAGCCGATGCTGGAGGGCCCCGTGTCCGGGGGCCCTCCCAGTACACGCGCACCGGCCCCGCCCGGCATCGTGAAGTGGAGGAACCCGATGCTCGGGAGGGGCCGGTGCGGGGTTGCTCCGGCGGTCAGCTGCCGAAGTTGAACCCGCCGCCGGCGTTCACGCCGCCGCCGGCCGTCGCGCCGCCGCTGCTGCCGAGGCTGCCGAAGTTGAACAGGCTGCCGAGGCTGCCGGTGGAATCCTCGCCGCCGTCGGTCGGCGGCGTGGGGGTGGCCGAGCCGCCGACGGTGATCGTGCCGGGCACCGCCGCAGCGTCATCGGTGGCGGGGGTGCCCTCGGTGACGGTGAAGGTCTGCACGGGGCCGTAGCTGGCGGAGGTGGCGTCGCCGTTCCACCAGCACGTGCTCTGCACCTTGTAGGTGCCGGGGCCGTTGATCTCGCCCGTGGTGTCGACACCGTCGTTGCCGAGGACCTGGACGGTGTCGGTGATGGAGTTCGTGGAGCCCGCGACGTTGTTGATGTCGGTGCCGAAGTTGTAGTAGGAGGGGAACCCGCTGGCGCCGCCCCACGCGATGCTGGACGGCGCGGTGTCGACCCCGTCGTCGAGGATGACGTAGCGGCAGGTGGCGGCCGGCGAACCGGTGTCGACGCTCATCTGGATCGACACGCTGTTGATCAGCGAGGTTCCCTGTGCAGGCGGCGTCGGGTAGACGTGCAGCGTGGGCGTGGGGCCGGGATTGACGGGGATGGCGGCGCCGGCGATGCCGGGGATCGCGACGGCGGCGGCTGCGGCGGCGACGGCCGCACCGCCGGCGACGCGGGTGATGATCTGCTTCATGGTGTCCTCATCTCGAACGATGGATTGCCGGCTGCGGTGCCGGCGTGGTCTGTGGGGCCGGCAGTCAGCTGCCGAGGCTGCCGAGGCTGCCGAAGTCGAGCAGGCCGCCCAGGCTGCCGGTGCCATCGCCCTGATCGGTGCCGCCGTCGCCGCCATCGTTGCCGGATCCGTTGTCGATCGTGATCTGGCCGTCATCGCCGACGGAGAAGTCGACGGTGGGGCCGGCCACCGCGGCGTCGCGATCGGGCAGCGTGTAGCAGGCCGAGACGTACTTGTAGTCCCCGGCGTCCCAGCCGGCGGTGGAGGTCACGTTGGACTCGTGCGCCCATGCGTCGCCGTAGCTGCCGACGTACCACCAGCCCTTGTTCACGTCGGTAGAGAAGACCTGTGCGATCTCGGCGGGCGTGGGGTTCTGGTCGGCGGTGACGATCGCGACGTTGCAGTAGTTGGGCGAGTCCCAGTCGATGCCCATGACCATCGTGGCGTAGAGGTTGCCGTTCTGCGTGCCGTTGGGGTTCTGGTCGGCGGTGACCGTGAGTGAGACGTCGTCCATGTTGACGGGCGCCGCATTGGCGGCCCCCGGCAGCACGATCGCTGCGGCTGCGCCCAGCGCGATGGCGCCGCCTGCGACGCGCGTGATCGACTTCTTCATGGTGCCTCTTCCATGTCGGTGACGGTTCCCGGCTGCGGCGGGAGGACGGCGGCGGACACTCCATCGCAGCCCTGGCACCCTCGCGCCGGAGAATGGGATGAAAAAGATCAGGAAGACCCGTTCCGTATACCGGCTCATGCGGATTGGTGCACGGACTTGCTGCATGACGGCCCCGACCCCACCATGCAGAACCAGTGATCCCGGTCTCGTTCGCTGAGGAACGTATCAAAGTGGGCGCGGTTTTCTCAGTGGAGGAAGACTGTCCATGCATTGCATTGAATCGGAACGGCGTTTGTGTTTCCGGTGGTCATTGAGCGATATGCAATGATTGGACGCCGAACGTCCGTTTTTTCTTTCACCCGTCACTTCACCCGTGAACGGATAAGATTTCACCCGTCGCTCTCGTGAGTTCCCTCCGTGTAACCGAAAGCCTTGGGGTATAGAGGGTTTCGCTACTACGGGTCGGCCGGTCGCTTCGCGTTGAACGTCGGTGGCAGGGCGTTCGACTCGCCGGCCCGGCTCATGCGGTGTGTACGACCTGTTCGGCGTGACGGGCATAGTCCGCTGAGCGGTGTATTCGCTTCAGGATCAGCCGCGCGAGCGCCGGGTCGGCGCCGAGCGGCCGTGCCAGAGCATCGGCGCCGCAGCCCTCGATCCGGTGCAGGAAATGCCCCTCAGCGAGCAGATACGGCGACACGGCGACGCGGCGGGCACCCCCGGCCCTGGCTCGGTCGACGGCGGCCTCCACGGCGCCGCCGTCGCACAAGGCCACGGTGACCGGCGTGCGCAGCCGCGCGGCCAGCAGCCCCCCGGCCCGCTGGACGTCGGCCCGCGCACGCGCGTCGGACGAGGCCACCGCCGCCATCACCACGGCGTCGCCCGGCGCCCAGCCGGCCTCGCGCAGCCGCGATACTTGCGCCTCGGCGAGCACGGGGTCGGGGCCCAGCGGCGCGGCCCACTCGGGGGCGGGCGCACCGGGCCGGGCGAGGGCGGCGGCCTGGCGGGGCAGGTCGACCCGCACGTGGTAGCCCGCGGCGAGGAACGCCGGCACCACCAGCGGCGGGGCCTCCTCGGAGTGACGACCGCGCCGGCCGCCGTGCAGCGCCTCGGCCAGCGAGGGCTGTGCCACCTCGGCGAACGCCAGGCCCACCCGCAGCTCGGGCGCCGCCTCCTGGACGCGTGCCGCCAAGTGGCGCAGGGTGGCGCGCCCCAGCGGATTGCGCGTGCCGTGGGCGACGAGCAGGATGCGCCGGCCGCGGCTCACAGCCCCGCGGCCACGTCGGCGGCGGCCACCTGCACCA
>CAZDSL010000392.1:0-2836 GCA_964507655.1 uncultured Mycobacteriaceae bacterium
GCCGCACGGCGGCACGGGCCCGACGCGCCCCCGGCGGGTGCGCCTCCCCGCCGCCCCGCGGCCTCCCCGCGCGCCCCGGCGGCCCCGGTGCGTCCGATGTAACACGGCCGTCCTGCCTGTAACGGTCCGTTCACATCGGCGCAGCGGATGCGCAACACCCGCTGGATAACTTGGCGTCATCCCAGGGAGGAGCGGGCATGCCGAATCCGTCGCATCCGTTGCAGCACAGCAATTTCCGCACACATGAACGGTCGCTGCCGTGACCTCCACCCACTGCCCGTACTGCGGGCTCCAGTGCGCGATGTCGGTGACGGGCGGCGTCGCCGGCGCCCCGGTGGTCACCGGCCGGGCGTTCCCCGTCAACCGGGGCGGGCTGTGCCAGAAGGGCTGGACCAGCGCCGAGCTGCTGCGCCACCCCGACCGGCTCACCGCACCGCTCGTGCGCCGCGGCGGCACGCTGCGCCCCGCGTCCTGGGACGATGCGCTCGACGCGGTGGTCGCCGGCGTGCGCGACGTGCAGCGCCGGCACGGCCGCGACGCCGTCGCCGTCTACGGCAGCGGCGGGCTCACCAACGAGAAGGCGTACCTGCTGGGCAAGTTCGCGCGGCTCGCCCTGGGCACGGCGAACATCGACTACAACGGGCGTTTCTGCATGTCATCTGCGGCGGCCGCCGCCCAGCGTGCCTTCGGCATCGACCGGGGCCTGCCGTTCCCCGTCGCCGACCTGGGCTCCTCGCGCGCCATCATGCTCTTCGGCGCCAACATCGCCGAGACGATGCCGCCGCTGCTCCAGCACGTGCAGCCGGCCGCCGACGCGGGCGGCCTCATCGTCGCCGACCCCCGCCGCACCCCCACGGCCGCGCTCGCCGAGCGGTCCGGCGGCGTGCACCTGGCCCTCTCGCCCGGCACCGACGCCGCGGTGGCCCTGGGCATGCTGCACATCGCCGTCACGGAGGGATACCTGGACCGGGACTACATCGACTCCCGCACCAACGATTTCGCTCACGCGTGGGAGTCGGCGGCGCGCTGGTGGCCGCACCGGGTGGAGGCGGTCTCGGGCGTGCCCGCCGATGCGCTGCGGCGCGCGGTGGCGATCCTCGCCGGCTCGCGCGACGCGGGCACGGGCGCACACATCCTCACCGGCCGCGGCGCCGAGCAGCACGCGCACGGCACCGCCACCGTCTCCACCGTCATCGACCTGGCGCTGACGCTGGGCCTGCCGGGGCGCCCGGGCTGCGGCTACGGCGCCGTCACCGGTCAGGGCAACGGGCAGGGCGGCCGCGAACACGGGCAGAAGGCCGACCAGCTGCCCGGCTACCGCCTGCTCGCCGACCCCGAGCACCGCGCGCACGTCGCGGCCGTGTGGGGCGTGCCGGCCGACGCGCTGCCGCTGCCCGGCGACTCGGCGTACGAGCTGTTCGACCGCGCCGGGCTCGATTCGGGCATCCGCGCGCTGCTGGTGCACGGCGCCAACCCGCTGGTGTCGGCGCCGCGCTCGGCGCACGTGGGCGATCGGCTGCGGGCCCTCGACCTGCTGGTCGTGTGCGATTTCGTGCTCTCGGAGACGGCCGCCGCGGCCGACGTGGTGCTGCCGGTGCTGCAGTGGGCGGAGGAGGAGGGCACCACCACCAGCCTGGAGGGACGGGTGCTGCGCCGGAAGCGCGCCGTCGCCCCGCCGCCGGGCGTGCGCAGCGAGCTGAGCGTGCTCTCGGTGCTGGCCGCGCGGCTGGGCCAGCCCCCCGAGCGCTTCCCCGGCGACGCCGAGGCGGTGTTCGACGAGCTGCGGCGGGCCTCCGCCGGGGGGCGCGCCGACTACGCCGGCATCAGCTACCGGCGCCTGGACCGGGGCGAGGCGCTGCACTGGCCGTGCCCCCGCGAGGACCACCCGGGCACGCCGCGCCTGTTCCTCGACGCGTTCGCCACCCCCGACGGGCGCGCCCGCTTCTCCGGCGCCGGCCACCGCGGCCCCGCCGAGACCACCGACCGGCTCTACCCGCTGTTCGCCACCACCGGCCGCATCCTCACGCACTACCAGTCGGGGGCGCAGACGCGCCGGGTCGCCGAGCTCGTCGACGCGTCGGGCGAGGCGTTCGTGCAGCTGCACCCCGACACGGCCGAACGCCACGGCCTCGCCGACGGCGCCCTCGCCCGCGTGGTCGGCCGCCGCGGCGCGATGACCGCCCGCGTGCGCTGCGACGACACCATGCGCCACGACACCGTCTTCGTCCCGTTCCACTTCCCCGGCCGGGCCCGCGCCAACCTGCTCACCAACCCCGCGCTCGACCCCACCAGCCGCATGCCGGAGTTCAAGGTGTGCGCCGTGCGATTGGAGGCCGCCGCCTCATGACCGCCCCGCAGACCCGCCCCCGCCGCGTCGTCATCGTCGGCAACGGCATGGCGGGCGCCCGCCTCGCCGAGGAGCTCGACGCCCTCGACCCGCACGGCCGCCGCGTGCACGTCACCGTCCTCGGCGACGAACCGCACCCCGCCTACAACCGCGTCCTGCTCTCGACCCTGCTCGCGGGGGCGATCGACGAGCGGCAGACGCTGCTGCGGACCCGCCCGTGGGGGCCGTCCTCGCCGGTGCGCGAGCACACCGGCACGCGGGTGACCGGCATCGACACCGCCGCGCGCCGGGTCACCCTGGCCGGCGGCGGCGCCGCGGGCTACGACACCCTGGTGCTCGCCACCGGCGGCGCGCCCCGCCTGCCGCGCATCGCCGGCGCCTACCGCGGCGACGGGACTCCCGCCCGCGGGGTCGCCGCGTTCCGCACGCTCGACGACTGCCGCGCCATCGCCGCCGCCGCGCGCCCGGGCGTCCGCGTGACGGTGGTGG
>CAZDSL010000393.1:0-2834 GCA_964507655.1 uncultured Mycobacteriaceae bacterium
GGCGTCCAGGCCCGCGGCCAGGGCGGCCAGCGCGGCGGCGGTGAGCACGCCGCCCGGCGGACGGTGCAGCACCCGGGCGGGCCCCGGACGTTCCTGATCGGTCACCGCACCAGCGTATCCGCGGCGACTTGCCGCCCGGCCCGCGCTGGGCCACGGTGTAGCGGGCGCCGCGCGCGGCGGCGCCCGGATCGGGGAGGAGCCGGGATGGCTGGTGTGGACATCGCGGAGCTGGCCGGCGCCGACGGCATGGAGCCCGCCGAGCTGGCGGCCCACCTGTCGGCCTGGCTCGAGGACGTCACCGACGCCGGTGTGCGCGCCCGCCAGGTGGCGGCGCTCGAGGTGCCTGGCCGGCTGCGGGTGCTGCGCGCGCTGCCCGAACCCGACCTGGCCGAGCTGCTCGACCACGCCAGCCCGCACGACGGCGCCGACGTGCTGGCCGGGCTGCCCGCCGGCGCCCGCACCCGCGCGCTGGCGGTGGCGGCGCCCGACGTGGCCGCCGAGCTGCTCCGCCTGCTGCCCGACGACGAGCGCACCGCCGCCCAGGCCGCGCTGCCCGCCCCGCGCCGCGAGGTGCTCACCGGGCTGCTCAGCCGCCCCGACGACACGGTGGGCGCGCGCATGACGCCGTACGTGACGGCGATCTCCGACCGCCTCACGGTGCGCGCCGCGAACACGGCCGCCCGCGCGCAGGCGGCCGAGGCCGAGACGATCTCGTACGTGTACGTCACCGACGACGCGGGGGCGCTGGTGGGCGTCATGTCGTTCCGCGACCTCGTGCTCGCGCCGGGCGACGCGCTGGTGCGCGGCATCATGGACACCGACCTGCTCGCGGTGGAGGCCGACTGCGATCAGGAGCGCGCGGCCCGCATGCTCGTCGACAACCACCTGCTGGCGCTGCCGGTCACGGACTCCGGGCGTCTGGTCGGCATCATCACCTCCGACGACGTGGCCGACATCATCGACCAGGAGTTCACCGAGGACGCCGAGCGGCAGGGCGGCTCGAACCCGCTGGCCACGCCGTACCTGCGCGCCTCGCCGTGGTTGCTGTGGCGCAAGCGCATCGTCTGGCTGCTGGCGCTGTTCGTCGCCGAGGCCTACACGGGCACCGTCCTGCGCCACTTCGAGGAGGAGCTCGACACCGTCGTGGCGCTGGCGTTCTTCATCCCGCTGCTCATCGGCACGGGCGGCAACACCGGCACGCAGATCACCTCCACGCTGGTGCGCGCGATGGCGATCGGCGAGGTGCGGCTGCGCGACATGGGCCGGGTGATCGTCAAGGAGCTCGGGGCCGGGTCGCTCATCGCCGTGACCATGGCGGTGGCCGCCGTGGTGCGCGCGTGGACGCTGGGCGTGGGGGTGGAGGTGGCCGTCACCGTCACGCTCACCGTCGCGGCGATCGTCCTGTGGTCGTCGTTCATCGGGTCGGTCCTGCCGCTGGTGCTGCGGCGGATCGGGCTGGACCCGGCGGTGGTGTCGGCGCCGATGATCTCGACGATCGTCGACGGCACGGGCCTGGTCATCTACTTCGAGATCGCGCGCCTCGTGCTGTTCTGACCCCGTTCCGGCCCTGTTCTGACCCTGTTCCGGCCTCCGTTCCGACCGCCGCCGCGTGGCCCGGCGCCGCGGGGGAGGGAACCGATCGGGGCCGCCGCGCGTTGACCGGGGGAGAGGGTGAGTGCGCCGCGCGCACCCCGCACGCCGGAGAAAGGGGCTGGACGTGTTCCGACTGCTCTTCGCCGTCTACGTGGTGGTCGAGGTGGCCGCGCTGTGGGCCGTCGCCGCCACGCTCGGCGCGGGATGGGCCGTGCTGCTGCTCATGGCGGGCACCGCCGCCGGGGTGATCGCCTTCGGTGCGCAGACGCGACGCCTGTTCGCCGCGCTCGCCGGCCGCCGCGACGACGCCGCACCCCGGCGCGAGCGGGGCCCCGCCCAGGCCCTGGCCGACGGTTCGCTGTCCATGACGGGCGTCGCGCTGCTGCTCGTGCCCGGGCTCGTCACCAGCGTGCTGGGCCTGGCGCTGCTGTTCCCGCCCACCCGCATGGCGCTGCGCCCGGTGGTGCTGGCGCTGGGGCTCAAGCGCTATCCGGCGGCCGGGATGGCCGCGGCGGGCGCGCGCCGCGCGTGGGGCGCCCGGCGCACCGTGGTGGTCGACGGCGAGGTCGTCACCGGCCCCGCCGCGTCGGCCCCGCGGTACGGCGACGTCCACCCGCCCGTGCTCCCGCCCTCGTCGGGCCGCGGCGGGTTCTGACCCCGCCCGGGGCGCGGGAGGCCCCCGCCGCCGCCCGCCGCACGGGAAGGGCACACTGGTTGCCTGTGAGCACCACTCTGCTGATCGGCGGCCGCATCCACAGCCCCTCGCACCCGTACGCCACGGCGATGGCCGTGGAGGACGGGGTGGTGGCCTGGCTCGGCGACGACGCCCCCGCCCGCGCCCTGCATCCCGGCGCGCGCGTGATCGACCTCGACGGCGCCTTCGTTGCCCCCGCCTTCGTCGATCCGCACGTGCACGTCACCGACACCGGGCTGGCGCTCACCCGCCTCGACCTCACCTCAGCCGCGTCGCTGGCCGACTGCCTCGCCGCGGTGGCCCGGCACGCCGGGGAGAGGCCCGGCGACGCGGTGCTGTGGGGGCACGGCTGGGACGACACGGCCTGGCCCGAATCGCGTCCGCCCACCCCCGCCGAGCTCGACGCGGCCGCCGGCGGCCGGCCCGTGTACCTCAGCCGGATCGACGAGCACGCCGCGGCCGTCTCGGACGCGCTGCTCCGCCGCGCCGGGCTGCCGCCCGCGTCGCCGGACGCCCCTGCCGCCCCGCTCGTCGGCGACGCACACCA
>CAZDSL010000394.1:0-2824 GCA_964507655.1 uncultured Mycobacteriaceae bacterium
CCGATGCACAGCCCGATGCCGACGCTCCCCACCAGCGACGGGCCCAGCACGTCGGCGACGAACGAGCCGTCGGCGTCGATGAGCCCGAACCAGGCGAAGCCCACCGCCGCGAGCACGGCGCCGAGGGCCATCAGCGTCCGCGGCGGCAGACGGTGCCCGACCCGGATGGTGATCGCGGAGCCGGCGATGACGCCCAGGCCGAACGGCAGGATCTGCAGCCCCGTCATCGCCGGCCCCGAGCCGAGCGCCCCCTGCAGGTAGAGCGACACGAAGAAGAAGCTCGACGCGATGGCCGCGCCCACCAGCAGGTTGAAGGCATTGGCTCCCGTCACCGAACGGTTGGCGAACAGCCCGAGGCGCACCAGCGGTTCGCGGCCGGTGCGGAGCTCGACCACCACGAACGCCGCCAGCATCGCAGCCGCACCCACCAGCGTGATCACGGTGACCGGCGAGGACCACGCCCGATCGGAGGTGCCGAGGACGCCGTACACGAGCAGGCTCATCCCGCCCGTGGCCAGCACCGCACCGACCACATCGACGCGCCCGGCCCGGGCGACGGCGCGATCGCGGGGGAGTGCCCGAAGCGCGAGCACCAGGGCCACGGCGGCCATCAGGGCGTTGACGAACATCACCGAGCGCCAGCCCAGGAACTCGGTGAACACGCCGCCGATGACCAGGCCGAATGCGGCACCCGCCGCGTTCACCGCGCTCCACACGCCGAAGGCGCGGGCGCGCGGACGGCCCTCCGGGAACGTCGTGGTGAGGATCGACAGCGCGGCCGGCGCGAGGGCCGCCGCGCCGACGCCCTGCGCCGCGCGGGCCGCCACCAGGCCCCCGGCGTGCTGGGCGATGCCGCCCGCGAGGCAGGCGAGGCCGAAGACCACGAGCCCCGCCACCACCACCCGGCGGCGGCCGAATCGGTCGGCCGCCTTGCCGCCGAGCAGGAGGAATCCGCCGAAGGTCAGCGCGTAGGCGTCGATCACCCACGTCACGCCGTTGCCGTGGAACCCGAGCCCCTCCGCGATCTGCGGGAGCGCGATGTTCACCACCGACAGGTCCAGGGACACCAGGAACTGCACCACGGCCACGGCGGTGAGGACCCGCCCCGGCCGCGGGACCGCGGCGGCAGGCCCCCGTGGGGGCGCCGTGTCTTCGGGTGCCGCCTCCGCCTCCGCGAGGGACATGGCCGTGTCGTTGTCGGACATGATCGACCGGCTTTCTCCGGCGTGCGCGCCGGGTTCAGGGATGGAGGACCACCCGGCCGTGCGGAACGGTTCCGTCGTGCGGCCCGTCGACCTCCACGCAATTTACGAACATGTTCCGAAACTAGCACCGGCGTGGGCGCATGTCGAGAGGGTTCGGCGCGGGCACCGCCCCGGGCCGTGGGGGGATACTGGCCGAATGACCGAATCCCCCGCATCGCGCCGTCGGGTCGGGCGCCCGCCGGTCACGTCCCGCGGCGAGATCCTCGTCGCCGCGCGTCGGCTCATCGATCGCGACGGCTGGGACACGCTGACGATCCGCCGGCTCGCGGCCGAGCTCGGAATCGGCCCGACCACGCTCTACCGCCACGTGCGCGACCGCGAGGAACTACTGCTGCTGCTGATCGATGAGTACGCGGCCGGGATTCCGCAACCGCCCCTGCCCGCGTCACCGCGCGGGCGCATCGTCGTGGCCGCCTCCACTCTGCACGACGCGCTGGCGGCGTGGCCATGGGCGGCGGAGGTCCTCACCTCGGACGGCTTCGTCGCGCTGCTCGGCGAGCGCGCGCTGTGGACGGTGGAGGCCATCGTCGACGGCGCCATCGAGCACGGGTGCACCCAAGCGCAGGCGGTCCACGTCTTCCGCCACCTCTGGTACCACGCCGTCGGCGAGATCCTCGTGCGCACGCACTCCGACCGGAGCCGCCCTCCCGCCGGCGGCGAGCCGCAGCGGCGCGGCGGGTTCTTCAGCGGTCTCGACGCCTCGCGGCTGCCGCGGCTCACCGCGGTCGGCGACCGGTGGCCGGCCCTCGCGGCACGGGACACCTACCGTGAGGCGCTCGAGGCGTTCGTCGACGGCCTGCTGGCGCAGGCCGTCGCGCAGCGGTCGGCGCCGTGACCCGGCGGACTTGGGGCTGCGCGGGCGCGTCCCCACGCGGCCCCCGGGCCGTCACCAGCCGGGCACACCCACCGTCACGAACGGCATGCCGGGCAGCGCGTCCTCGAAGTCGTCGAGCGCCCGGGGGAAGTGCGATGCGGAGCTGACCAGCACGGCGCCGGTGGCCCCGCGCGAGGCGAGGATCCCGGCCACGTTGTGCGCGTTGCCCACCGTCGACATCGCCGCGTTCTCGGTGATGACGTCGAGCGGGTTGACCCCGCGCAGCGCCAGGCCCACCTGCATCGCCTGCGCCTCGGTGTAGGGCAGCGTCTGGGTGGGCCCGCCGGTGACGATGACCTTGGTGCCCGGGTGCACGCGCGCGATCGCCGCGGCCCGGTCGAGCCTGGCGTTGAGCACCGCGGGCATCGTGCCCGCCGGGTCGAGCCGAGCGCCGAGGACGACGATGTAGCGGTGCGCCGGGTCCGCGTAGAGGAAGGCGTGGGCGTCGGCGTCGGTGATGGCGCTGTTGACGGTGCCGGTGGAGCCCGTGTCCACGCTGCGCGCCGCGGTGGTGAGCCCTTGGTGGATGATCGCGGCGGGCGAGAGCGCGGACGCCGTCGCCGGGGCCAGGACGGCGAGGCCGACGGTGCCGGCGGCCGCGGCCAGGGCGGCGGTGAACCTGCTCTGCAGTGCGGTGCGGCGGCCGTGGCGTGACGATGTGCGCATCGATCTCCTTGACTGTGGC
>CAZDSL010000395.1:0-2824 GCA_964507655.1 uncultured Mycobacteriaceae bacterium
CCCGCCCTTGAGCGTGCCCCCCGTGTGAGGCACTATGAGTCCCGTGTCTGCTCTGGTCTTCGGGATCCTGACCCTGGTTCTGGCAGGTCCCGTTCCCGCCATGCTGAGCAGGGCCACCTGGACGCACCGCGCCCCGCGCGCGGCCCTCGTCCTGTGGCAGGCGATCGCGCTGGCCGCGGTCCTGTCGGCATTCAGCACCGGCCTGGCCATCGCCAGCCGGCTGATGGTGCCCGGCCCCGACGGGCGGCCCACCACGCGCCCGCTCGATGAGATCGACGCCCTCGGCTGGCCGCTGTGGGCGCTGTACATGGCGGTCTTCGCCGCCACCCTGCTGGTGGGCGCGCGCCTGCTCATCGCGGTCGGCCGGGTGGGCTTCCACACCCGCCGGCGCCGCTCCCGTCATCGCATGCTGGTCGACCTGCTCGACTGCCCGCTCGAGGCCGGCCGCCGCCCCAGCTCCGCCGCGCTGCGCGTGCTCGCCAGCCCGCGCCCGGTCGCGTACTGCCTGCCCGGCCTGCGCCGCCGCATCGTCATGTCCGAGGGCACCTTCGACGCGCTCGACGACGACGAGATCCACGCCGTCCTCACCCACGAGCGCGCACACCTGCGCGCGCGCCACGACCTGGTCCTCGAGGCCTTCACCGCCGTGTACGCGGCGTTCCCGCGGTTCGTGCGCAGCGGTTCGGCGCTGGGGTCGGTGCAGCTGCTCGTCGAGATGCTCGCGGACGATTCCGCCCGGCGCGCCTCCGGCCCCACCCCGCTGGCCCGCGCGCTCGTCACCTGCGCCGGCGGCGAGGCACCGGCCGGCGCGCTCGCCCTCGGCGGGCCCGGCACGCTGGTGCGCATCACCCGGCTGCACCGCGCCAACGACGCCCGCCTCGCCACCCTCGCCTACACCGCTGCGGCCGCCGTGCTCATCGTGCCCACGCTGGCCGTCGCCATCCCGTGGCTCACCGAGCTGCACCTGCTGCTGGGCCCCGTCTCACCCCTGCCGTAGGCCTGTACCGTCTCCGGCCCCCTTCCGCCGTGTGCCCCGGGGCCCGCGAGGCTCCTCCGTCCGGCCGCCCCGGCGGTACGGTTGTGCACGCGCCGCGGGCACGCGGCACGGCGCGCGCCGCGGTGCCGGGACCTGCGCTTGGCCTGCCCACCACGACAAGGAAAGCTGATGCCCATGACCTCTTCCACGGACTCCTCGGACTCGACCACGCCCGGCGCCGCGCGCGCTCAGATCGGTGTCACCGGCCTGGCGGTCATGGGATCGAACATCGCCCGCAACCTGGCCCGGCACGGTCACACGGTGGCGCTGCACAACCGGCACGCCGACAAGACCGACAAGCTCATCGCCGAGCACGGCGACGAGGGCGATTTCGTGCGCACCGAGTCGATCGAGGAGTTCGTCGGGGCGCTGCAGAAGCCGCGCCGCGTGCTGATCATGGTCAAGGCCGGCGACCCCACCGACCAGGTGATCGCCAAGCTGGCCGACGCCATGGAGCCGGGCGACATCATCATCGACGGCGGCAACGCCCTGTTCACCGACACGATCCGCCGCGAGCAGGAGCTGCGCGAGCGCGGCCTGCACTTCGTCGGCGCCGGCATCTCCGGCGGCGAGGTGGGCGCCCTCGAGGGCCCGTCGATCATGCCGGGCGGCTCGGTCGAGTCCTACAAGTCCCTGGGCCCGCTGCTCGAGTCGATCGCCGCGCAGGTCGACGGCACGCCGTGCTGCACCCACATCGGCCCCGACGGCTCCGGGCACTTCGTCAAGATGGTGCACAACGGCATCGAGTACTCCGACATGCAGCTCATCGGCGAGGCCTACGACCTGATGCGCCGCGTCCTCGGCTTCGACGCCGGCCGCATCGCCGAGGTGTTCCGCGAGTGGAACTCCGGCGAGCTGGAGAGCTACCTGGTGGAGATCACCGCCGAGGTGCTCGACAAGGCCGACCCGCAGACGGGCGCGCCGCTGGTGGACGTCATCGTCGATGCCGCCGAGCAGAAGGGCACCGGCCGGTGGACGGTCAAGGCCGCCCTCGACCTGGGCGTGCCCGTCACCGGCATCGCCGAGGCCGTCTTCGCCCGCGCCCTCTCGGGTGCCCGGGCCCAGCGCGCCGCCACCAAGGGGCTGGCCGGCGGCACGCTGCCGCCCGTCGCCGAGGCGCTGGGCGGCCGCAGCGAGGCCGAGTTCATCGAGGACATCCGCCGCGCGCTGTACGCGTCCAAGGTGATCGCCTATGCCCAGGGCTTCGACGAGATCAAGGCCGGCAGCGACGAGCACGGCTGGGGCGTCAAGCCCGTCGACCTGGCCACGATCTGGCGCGGCGGCTGCATCATCCGCGCCCGCTTCCTCGACCGCATCCGCGAGGCCTACACCTCCGATCCGGCCCTGCCGAGCCTCGTGCTCGACCCGTTCTTCCGCAGCGCCATCGAGGAGGGCCTCGACAGCTGGCGCCGCGTGGTGTCCGCGGCCGTGCGCCTGGGCGTGCCCACCCCGGGCTTCTCCTCGTCGCTCGCCTACTACGACGGCCTGCGCGCCGAGCGCCTGCCGGCCGCGCTCACCCAGGGGCAGCGCGACTACTTCGGCGCGCACACCTACGAGCGCGTCGACGCGCCCGAGGGCAAGAAGTTCCACATCCTGTGGAGCGAGGGCGGCGCCGAGATCGAGGCGTAGGCCCACCCGGCACGCCACAGCGGGCACACCCCGCCCCCGCACGGCGCCCGGACCCCGGGCGCGCGGCACGCCCGCGCGCCCGGGGTCCCTGCATCTCCGGGGTCCCTGCATCTCCGGGGCGCCCCGGAACGCCCGGCCGCGGCGGCGGGGCGTGCGTAG
>CAZDSL010000396.1:0-2813 GCA_964507655.1 uncultured Mycobacteriaceae bacterium
CCCGGCAGCTCCTTGCCCTCGAGGTACTCGAGGGACGCGCCGCCGCCGGTGGCGATGTGGCTGAAGCCGTCCTCGGGCAGGCCGAGGGTGCGCACGGCGGCGGCCGAGTCGCCGCCGCCGACCACGCTGAACGCGCCGTCGGCCGTCGCCGCGATGATCGCCTCGGCCACGCCGCGGGTGCCCGCGGAGAACCGCTCGAACTCGAACACGCCCATGGGGCCGTTCCAGAACACGGTCTTCGCGGCCCGCAGCACGGTGGCGAACCGCGCCACCGACTCGGGGCCGATGTCGAGGCCCATCCGGCCCTCGGGGATCGCGTCGGCCGCCACCGTCGCGGCGTCCGCGTCGGCGGCGAAGCCGTCGGCGGCGACGATGTCGCACGGCAGGTGGATCACGTCGGCGAAGCGCTCGAGCAGGTCGCGGCAGGTGTCGATCATCTCCTCCTGCAGCAGCGAGGAACCCACCTGCAGGCCCTGGGCGGCGAGGAACGTGAAGCACATGCCGCCGCCGATGACGAGCGTGTCGACCTTGGGGGCGAGCGCCTCGATGACGGCGAGCTTGTCGGACACCTTGGAGCCGCCCAGCACCACCGCGTTGGGGCTCTCGGCGCCCTCGGTGATGGTGCGCAGCACGTCCACCTCGGCCGCGACCAGCGTGCCGGCGTAGTGCGGCAGCAGCGCGGCGACGTCGTACACCGACGCCTGCTTGCGGTGCACCACGCCGAACCCGTCGGACACGAAGGCCCCGCCGGGCCCGGCCAGCGCGGCGAGCTCGCGGGCGAGGGCGGCGCGCTCGGCGTCGTCCTTGCTCGTCTCGCGCGGGTCGAAGCGGATGTTCTCCAGGAGCATCACGTCGCCGTCGGTGAGCCCCTCGGCGCGCGCCTGCGCGTCGATGCCCACCACGTCAGCGGCGAGCTGGACGTACCGGCCCAGCGCGTCGGACAGCGCCGACGCGACGGGGGCCAGCGACAGGGCCGGGTCGACCGCGCCGCCGGGCCGGCCCAGGTGGGCCATGACGATCACCTTGGCGCCGGCGTCGGCCAGGGCCGACAGCGTGGGCGCCGAGGCCGCGATGCGGCCGGCGTCGGTGATCGTGGCGCCGTCGAGGGGGACGTTGAGGTCGGAGCGCACCAGCACGGTGCGGCCCTCGACCCCGGCCGCGAGGAGATCCTGCAGCGTCTGTACAGCCATGGGTGCCTTTGCTCCGCGGTCAGAGGGACTTGCCGACGAGGCCGACGAGGTCGGCGAGGCGGTTGGAGTAGCCCCACTCGTTGTCGTACCAGCTGACGACCTTGATCTGGTCGTCGATGATCTTCGTCAGCGGCGCGTCGTAGATGCTCGAGTGCGGGTCGGTGACGATGTCGGAGGAGACGATCGGGTCCTCGTTGTACTTGAGGATGCCCTTCATGGGGCCCTCGGCGGCGGCCTTCATCGCGGCGTTGACCTCGTCGATGGAGGCGGCCTTGGCGACGTTGACGGTGAGGTCGGTGACCGAGCCGGTGGGGATCGGCACGCGCAGGGCGTAGCCGTCGAGCTTGCCGTTGAGCTGCGGCAGCACCAGGCCGATGGCCTTGGCGGCGCCGGTGCCGGTGGGCACCACGTTGACGGCGGCGGCGCGGGCGCGGCGCAGGTCCTTGTGCGGGCCGTCCTGCAGGTTCTGGTCCTGCGTGTAGGCGTGCACGGTGGTCATCAGGCCCTTGACGATGCCGAACGAATCGTCCAGCACCTTGGCGATGGGGCCGAGGCAGTTGGTGGTGCACGAGGCGTTGGAGATGACCGTCTGCGAGCCGTCGTACTGGTCCTGGTTCACGCCCATGACCACGGTGAGGTCCTCGCCCTTGGCCGGCGCGGAGATGATGACCTTCTTGGGGCCGCTCTGCAGGTGGCCGCGGGCCTTCTCGGCGTCGGTGAAGATGCCGGTGGACTCGACGACGACGTCGACGTCGAGGTCGCCCCACGGGATGGCCGCGGGGCCCTCCTTGATGGCGAAGGCCTTGATGCGGCGGGTGCCGACGACGATCTCGTCGCCCTCCAGGGCGACGGGCTCGGGGAAGCGGCCCAGGATCGAGTCGTACTTCAGCAGGTGCGTGAGGACGGCGGGGTCGGTCAGATCGTTGACGGCGACGATCTCGATGTCCGTCTGTCCCAGGGCGCGCTGCGCCTCCACGGCACGGAAGAAGTTGCGGCCGATGCGGCCGAATCCGTTGATGCCTACCCGGACAGTCACAGTTCGCTCCTTCATGTGGCCGGGGGCGCCGCGCGCGGCGCCGCCGACCGGGGTCGTCTTCGGTCTGTCTTGCGAAATCCCCCGCCGCGGCGGACCGCCCCGGGGAAGGCCGATGTGGTCGCGTAAATCCTAGTCGGTCGCGCGCACGGGTCCCATTCAAGCCTCATCGAGCAGCTCGGCGGTCACCGCCGACTCGGTGTCCGGGATGCCCAGCTGCGCGGCCTTGCGGTCGGCCATCGACAGCAGCCGGCGGATGCGGCCGGCCACCGCGTCCTTGGTCATCTCCGGATCGGCCAGCCGGCCCAGCTCCTCGAGCGAGGCCTGGCGGTGCGTCACCCGCAGCTCGCCGGCCTCGGCGAGGTGCGCGGGGACGTCGTCGCCGAGGATCTCGAGGGCCCGGGTGACGCGCGCGGCCGCTGCCACCGCGGCGCGCGCCGAGCGGCGCAGGTTGGCGTCGTCGAAGTTGGCGAGGCGATTGGCCGTGGCGCGCACCTCGCGCCGCATGCGCCGCTCCTCCCAGGCGAGGACCGCCTCGTGGGCGCCCATCCGGGTGAGCAGCGCGCTGATCGCGTCCCCGTCCCGGATCA
>CAZDSL010000397.1:0-2795 GCA_964507655.1 uncultured Mycobacteriaceae bacterium
TGTCGCCGCCGGCGTAGGTGACCTCGAGGAACTTGTTCTCGTCGATCTGGGAGTACATCCGCTCGACGACGGCGGCGATCATCGCCTCGACGGTCGCCGCGCGGTCCCCACCGTGCTCGGCCAGGTCGTCCGGGTGCAGCGGGATGGCCGGGGTGAGGTACTTGCTGAAGATGTCCCGCGCGCCCTCGGCGTCCGGCCGCTCGATCTTGATCTTCACGTCGAGCCGGCCCGGGCGCAGGATGGCCGGGTCGATCATGTCCTCGCGGTTCGAGGCGCCGATGACGATGACGTTCTCGAGGCCCTCCACGCCGTCGATCTCGCTGAGCAGCTGCGGCACCACGGTGGTCTCGACGTCGGAGGAGACGCCGGAGCCGCGGGTGCGGAAGATCGAGTCCATCTCGTCGAAGAAGACGATCACCGGCGTGCCCTCGGAGGCCTTCTCGCGGGCGCGCTGGAAGATCAGCCGGATGTGGCGCTCCGTCTCGCCCACGAACTTGTTGAGCAGCTCGGGGCCCTTGATGTTGAGGAAGTAGGACTTGACCTCGCGCGAGTCCTGGCCGCGGGCCTCGGCGATCTTGCGGGCCAGCGAGTTGGCCACGGCCTTGGCGATGAGGGTCTTGCCGCAGCCGGGAGGGCCGTACAGCAGCACGCCCTTGGGCGGGCGCAGCGCGTACTCGCGGAAGAGGTCGCCGTGCAGGAACGGCAGCTCCACCGCGTCGCGGATCTGCTCGATCTGCCGGCTGAGCCCGCCGATGTCGGTGTAGTCGACGTCGGGCACCTCCTCGAGCAGCAGGTCCTCCACCTCGGCCTTGGGCACGCGGTCGAACGCGTAGGCGGCCTTGGTGTCGACGATGAGCGAATCGCCGGCGCGCAGGGGGCGGCGCTCACCGTACTCGCCGAGCGGGTCGGCGGCGAGCGGGTCGGCCAGCCGCACGATGCGCTCCTCGTCGGCGTGGCCTACGACGAGGGCGCGCCGCCCGTCGTCGAGCACCTCGCGCAGCGTGCAGATCTCACCGGTGGACTCGAACTCGCACGCCTCCACCACGGTGAGCGCCTCGTTCAGGCGCAGGCTCTGGCCGGGCCGCAGCGCCGCGGCGTCGAGGTTGGGCGAGAGCATCAGGCGCATGCGCCGGCCCGACGTGAAGACGTCGGCCGACTCGTCGTCGACCGTCGCGATGAGGATCCCGAAGCCGCTGGGCGGCTGGCCGAGCCTGTCGACCTCCTCGCGCAGCGCCACGAGCTGGGTGCGCGCGTCCTTGAGGAGCCCGGCGAGCTTCGAGTTGCGCGTGGTGAGCGCCGCGATGCGGCGCTCGAGGTCGGGCGTGCCGGCGTGGCCGGGACGCTCCCCCGCCCCGCCGCCTGCTGGTGCTGTCATGACGTCCTCCCTCCGGGGGCTCCGGGAGACCCGTGGTGGGCCGCCGGGCCGCCTGCGCCTCCAACGCTACCGGCAACGGCGCCCGCGCGGCGCCCACCCGCGCACCTCGTGTCCGCGTGCCGTGCGTCACCCCTTGCTGGGCCGCCGTTCGGGCCGCGGGGCGACGGTGCCGTCGGCCAGCCTGCGCGCGCTGACGAGGAAGGCCGTGTGCCCCTGCATGCGGTGCTCGGGCCGCACCGCCAGGCCCACCGCGTGCCAGTCGCGCACCATCGACTCCCACGCCCGCGGCTCGGTCCAGCAGGTCTGGGCGCGCAGGGCCTCGACCACGCGCGAGAGCTGCGTGACGGTGGCGACGTACACGATGAGCACCCCGCCGGGCACGAGCGTCGCGCGGACGGCGTCGAGAACGTCCCACGGCGCGAGCATGTCGAGGATCACCCGGTCGACCGGGCCGCCCACCGCCTCGGGGGTGACCGCGGCCAGGTCGCCCACGGTGAGCTCCCAGTTGGCGGGGCGGCCCCCGAAGAACGTCTCGACGTTGCGCACGGCGTGCACGGCATGGTCCTCGCGCACCTCGTAGGACAGGACGCGGCCGGACGGACCGACCGCCCGCAGCAGCGAGCAGGTGAGGGCCCCCGAGCCCGCGCCGGCCTCGAGCACGCGCGCCCCCGGGAAGATGTCGCCCTCGTGCACGATCTGCGCCGCGTCCTTGGGGTAGATCACCTGCGCGCCGCGCGGCATCGACAGCACGTAGTCGGTGAGCAGCGGCCGCAGCGCCAGGTACGGCGTGCCGTTGGAGGATTCGACGACGGTCCCCTCCGCGGCGCCGATCAGGTGGTCGTTCTCGATGGCGCCGCGGTGCGTGTGGAACTGCGCGCCCGGCTCCAGGCGCACCGTGTACTTGCGGCCCTTGCCGTCGGTGAGCTGCACGCGCTCGCCCACGGTGAACGGCCCGGTGGGCGTGCGGCCGACGATTCCTTCCCGATCGGGTGTCGCGGGGGTGGCGGTGTCGTCGGGGCCCATCGGCGGTTGCCCTCCTGTTGTCTGTCGGTGTCGGGGAATACCCTGCCAGGCATGAGCACGAGCGCACCGGGAGACCCCACCGCCACGCCAGCCGCGCCACAGCGCCCCGCCGACTCAGCCGGCCCTGCCGTGCCACAGCGCCCCGCCGACTCAGCCGGCCCTACCGACTCAGCCGGCCCCGACGGCGCAGTCCCGCCGTCGGCCGCAGTCGTCGCTGCCGGTGGCTCGCCTGCGCGCCGGCCCCTCGCGCTGTCGCCGTCGCGCGCGTCCGATTTCAAGCAGTGCCCGCTGCTCTACCGGTTCCGCTCGATCGACCGCATCCCCGAGCCGCAGTCGGCCGCGCAGGCGCGCGGCACGCTGGTGCACGCCGCGCTGGAGCAGCTCTACGCGCTGCCGG
>CAZDSL010000398.1:0-2794 GCA_964507655.1 uncultured Mycobacteriaceae bacterium
GATATGGCCGCGGGGTCTTCGACGCGCAGTCGTAGCGCAGTAGGTCTCCGCAGGTACGGCCGGGGGAAGTTTCTCGTCCTTCACCTACCTGCCATCTTCTTGGAGACTTTTTCATGTCGCACGCCGACTATCTGACTTCCGACCAGCTCTATCGTGCTCTCAATACGCGCGACCTTACTGATCCCGACCAGGGACGTCACGCCATCCAGTCTCTCCTGCAAGCGGTCATCGACCGTTTGCAGCCCGAGTGGGACAGCTCCCTCCGGTATGTGCGCAGTTCGCCGGTCGTTCCTGTTCGGGACAACTACGACCGCCTCGGTTACGACCCAGGTGATGTGACTCGGGCTCGCCGGTACACCCGGTACATCAGCCCCGCCGTGATGCTCCGCAGTCACATGAGCGCCGAACTCCCGCGCGCCCTTGAGGACTATGCGGGGATGTCCGAGGTGGATGAGTTACTCGTGGTACCCGGCCTCGTCTACCGTCGCGACGCCGTCGATCGCACCCACGTGGGGGAACCCCACCAGGTGGACCTGTGGCGCATCCGTAGTACTCCGGATACCGATGACGAGGACATGCTCACGATGATCGGCCACTTGGTCGAGGCAGTCCTTCCGGATGCGCAGTGGAGAACAACAGACGTGGTGCACCCGTACACCGTCGGTGGTAGGCAGATCGACGTGCTCCACGACGACGAATGGCTTGAACTCGCCGAGTGCGGCCGCATCCATCCCGAGGTGCTGCGCGGATCGGGCCTCGACCCCGAGCGATGGTCAGGCCTGGCTCTCGGTATGGGCCTTGAACGTGCACTCATGCTGCGCAAGGGCATCCCTGACATCCGCTATCTCCGGGCAGAAGACCCTCGCATAGCAACCCAGATGCTCACCCTGGATCCATGGCAGCACGTTTCACTTCTGCCTGCGGCCCGGCGCGACATCTCAGTCGTCGTGGATGCACAAGAGGACGAGGAGACGCTTGGTGACCGCATCCGCGTCGCCCTCGGAGACAACGCCGACGTCATCGAGTCTCTCGAGATTCTCAGCCGCACACCCCACGAGGGACTACCCGAGGCCGCGCGCTCAAGGCTCGGCACTCTGGAAAGACAAGCCAATCTCCTGATCCGGATCATGCTGCGCCCCATCGACCGCACCCTGACCTCGGAAGAGGCCAACGTGATCCGCAACGTGATCTACGAGGCCGTGCATGAAGGCCCGGTGATGGAGCTGATCTGAGATCGCTGAGAGCAGCCATGACCTCGCCTACGCATGCCAACGCTCCCCTCTCACCCGAAGGCCGACGCCGCCTGATCGAACGCTGCCGCACCCGCCCTATCTCCCACGTGGCCGCCGAGATGGGGATCTCCCGCGCGACCGCCTCGAAATGGGTCAACAGATACAAGCGATTCGGGAAGACCGGCCTACTGGACCGCTCATCCTCTCCGGCCCGACAGCCATCTGCAACGCCTGGCTACCTCGTGCAGCAGATCGAGTCGATGCGGCGCGAACACAAATGGTCGGCGTCCCGTATTGCGTTCGAGCTCGAGCAGACAGGAACACCGGTGAGCCGTCGCACCATCACCCGGCTCCTCGCACAGCTGGGCCTGAATCGACGAAAGTTTATCGACCCGAACGGCGAGACGAACCGGGAGCCGCAAAGGATCAACGCCAAACGTCCCGGCCACATGGTGCATCTGGACGTGAAGAAGGTAGGGCGCATCCCCGACGGCGGCGGGTGGCGTGTGCACGGCAAAGGCAGCGAGAAAGCCAAAGCTGTCGCCCGCACGAAGACCCGCGGTGCCAGGACCGGGTACATCTACCTGCATTCCGCCATCGACGGACACACCCGACTCGCTTACACAGAAGCGTTACCGGATGAGAGGGCCGTCACTGCCGTCGCGTTCCTCGGGCGGGCCAGAGCCTGGTTCGCTAAGCACGGCATCACCCGGATCGAGCGCGTCGTGACTGACAACGGTTCCTGCTACCGATCTGCTGCCTTCCGCGAAGCGGTCGGGACCAGCCGACACCAGCGCATCACGCCATACACGCCTCGACACAACGGCAAAGTCGAGCGCTACAACCGGATCCTCGCCGAAGAGTTTCTCTACGCGCGCATCTGGCGCTCAGAAGCCGAACGCGCTGCCGCGCTCGAAGTGTGGAACCGGCACTACAACTATCACCGTCCCCACGGCGCTCACGACGGGCAACCGCCTGCCTCTGCAACACTGGCACGCGTCGACAACGTCATGGCCTCATACAGTTAGTTGCTCCTGCTGTTCATCAGGTCGCGCAGCTCGGCATCGATCTGATCAGCGCCGGCGATGTCGCCGCGCTTGCGGGCGAGCTTGTACTCGGCCAGGAGCCGGTCGTGGCGCATCGCCGGCTGGCGAACGAGCCAATAGACGATCCTGTTCACGATCCAGATCGACCCCAGGACGAGCATGATGGCTACGCCGAACATCTGCAGCAGTGTCATGGTCGTGCTTTCCTTCCTCTGCTTCTTCTTGCGCCCATGGGCGAGTTCACAGCCCGAGCCGCTCGCGCACGACGCGGTCGGCGGTCGAGTTCGGGCGGTCGCCGACCGCGACGTTGAGCTGCATGTAGGCGATGAAGTTCGCCGTATCCTGGGCGATGAGCGTTCGGCGCTCGGTCTCCAGCCGCTCGACGTCGAGGTCGAGCAGGTTCCTCAGGTGGCGCTCGATGCGCTCCAGCGACTCGGCGGTGCTGTTGTCGTTGGCGGGGCTGGTCAGGCGCAGCATCATTCAACTCTGAGCCGTGCCTTGCGGTGTCGGCCACGC
>CAZDSL010000399.1:0-2786 GCA_964507655.1 uncultured Mycobacteriaceae bacterium
CCGCCACCCCCGTCCCCGCCGCCGAACGCGCCTACCAGCACACCAAGGACGCGATCATCCGCGGCGAGCTGCCCGGCGGCACGGTGATCAGCGAGGTCACGGTGTGCAAGGAGCTGGGCATCAGCCGCACCCCGGCGCACGAGGCGTTCCTGCGCCTGGCCGCCGAGGAGCTGCTCACGCTCGAACCCCGCAAGGGCGCCGTGGTGCGTCCGATGCCGCCCAGCGAAGCGGCCGACGTGCTGCAGATGCGCGAGGTCATCGAATCGGCCGCCGCACGCCGCGTCATCGACGACGGCCATGCCGCCGATGCGGCCGCCGCTCTCGAGGAGCCGCTGCGCCGGCAGGCCGAGGCCCTTGCCGCCGAGCCCCTCACCCCCGAGGCCGTCGACGCGTTCGTCACCGCCGACGACGCCTTCCACAGCGCCGTCGTCGCCGCCTCGCGCAACCCCATCGCCGTGCACTTCATGTCGCTGCTGCGCGACCGCCAGCAGCGCCTGCGCCACCAGCTCATGCGCGTGCGCCCCGACCAGCTCCGCCCCGCCCTCGAGCAGCATCGCCTGCTCGCCGAGGCCCTCGCCGCCGGCGACGCACAGCTCTACGCCACCCGCCTGTCCGACCACATCGCCATGCACCAGGGAATCCTGTGACCGCCACCCTCGCCCACGCCACCACCGCCCCGTCCCCCACTCCCACCCGCGCCGTCAAGCCGTGGCTCGCCATCTGGGGCGTCGTGTTCGTCGCCTCCTGGGCCGGCAACCAGTTCAGCCCGCTGCTGGTGATGTACGAGGACCGGCAGAACTATTCGTCGTTCCTCGTCAACCTCCTGCTGGGCGTGTACGTGCTGGGCCTGGCGCCCGCGCTGCTGGTGGCCGGCCCGCTCTCGGACCGGCACGGCCGCAAGCCCCTGATGCTCGCGGGTGTGGCCACCGCCGTCGCCGGCAGCGCCCTGCTGGCGCTGGGGCACTACGGCCCGCTGTTCATCGCCGCGGGACGGCTGTTCTCGGGCTTCACCATCGGCATCGCCATGGCGGTGGGCAACAGCTGGATCAAGGAGCTCTCGCAGCCGCCCTACGATCCGCACGCCAACCTCACCGCGGGGGCGCGCCGTGCCTCGCTCGCGTTCACGCTCGGCTCCGCGGGCGGCGCGCTGGTGGCGGGGCTGCTGGCCCAGTGGGGTCCGCTGCCCGACGTGGTGCCCTTCCTCGTGCACGTGGCGGTGGCGGTGCCGTTCGCCGTCGTCGTGCTGCGCACCCCCGAGACGCATGCCCCCGACACGTCCGCGTCGCTGCTCTCGCAGCTGCGGATCCACAGCGCCGCGCACCCGCGGTTCCTGCGGGTGGTGCTGGTGGCGGCGCCGTGGATCTTCGGCTCGGCGGCCATCGCGTACGGCTATCTGCCCACCAAGCTGCGCGACGCCACCGGCGACTGGGGCCTGGTGTTCGCCACCGCCGCCACCGTCATCGCGCTCGGCGTCTCCTCGGCCATCCAGCCCATCGCCAAGCGTGTGCACTCGATGACGTCGTCGCGCGGGTTGTCCACCGCGCTGGTGCTCATGGCCGGCGGCATCGGGCTGGTGTGGCTGGCCATCGCGCAGCAGTCGGTGCCGATCGGGGTGCTCGCCAACGTGGTGGTGGGTGCGGGCATCGGCATCGGGCTGGTCTCGGGCCTGGTGGAGGTGCAGCGGATCGCCGGCGACAAGGACCTCGCAGGGCTCACCGGCATCTTCTACGCGGCCGCCTACCTGGGCTTCCTCACCCCGGCCGTGATCACCGCGATCGCGGGCGCGGTGCCGCTGGGCGTGATCTTCCTCGTCATCACCGCGCTCGCGGCCGTGTCGTGGGCGGCGCTGATCGTCTCGTCGCACAAGCACATCCCGGCGCCCCGCACGATCGTCGTCGAAGCCGACTAGCGGCCCGACGAGGTGAAGCGGTACGCGTCCAGCGGGAAACGCCCGGCCTCGCGCAGCGCGTTCACGGTGGACGTGGGCCGCAGGATCGCCGCCTCGCCGTGCTGGTTGAAGTAGTACGAGCGCGACCCGGCGCAGCCGCCGCGGTAGAACACCGAATCGTCCAGCAGCCGGGTCATGCGCGCGAGGAACGCGTCGTTGGCCTCCTCGGTGACCTCGAACGTGTCGGCGCCGGCCGCGCGCATGCCCCGGAAGAGCCGCTCGATGTGCGTCATCTGCGACTCGATGGTGGTGAAGTACGACAGGCCGCTGTAGGAGTACGGGCTCGAGAGCGTGAGGAAGTTGGGGAACCGCGGCACGGCCACACCCTCGTACGCCTGGAACCGCCCCTGCCGCCACCACGCGCCCAGGTCGCGGCCGCCGCGCCCGATCACCTCGATGGCCGGGAAGTTCACGTCCCACAGGTTGAAGCCCGTGGCCAGCACCAGGGTGTCGATGTCGGTGCGGCGCCCGTCGGCGGTGACGATGCCGCCGGCGTCGATGCGCGCGATCGACCCGGTTTCCAACTCCACGTTCGGACGGGTGAACGCACGGAAGTAGTGGTTGGAGAACGTCGGCCGCTTGCAGCCGAAGTCGTAAGCGGGGGTGAGTTTGCGGCGCAGCTGCTTGTCACGCACCTGGCGGCGCAGGTGCCCCTTGGCCAGCAGCGCCGCGCCGGCGTTGAGGAAGCGGCTCTGGCGGTAGTGCAGCACGGCACTGACCATCATCGCCTCGAGCAGCGCGGTGTTCGCCAGGCGGGCGGCCTTCTGCGTGAGCGGCACCCGTGCGAAGAGCTTCTGCACCGGGCGCGGGATCGGGAAATCGATCTTGGGCACCACCC
>CAZDSL010000400.1:0-2784 GCA_964507655.1 uncultured Mycobacteriaceae bacterium
GCATCCTTCACGATGCGGCCCGCGGGAGCGCGGCGCGGCGCCGGGCGGGCGCGGGAGCGCAGGCCACGACGCAGGAGCGGGGCCGGTGAGCGCACCCCGCACCGGCGCCCGGGCCGGCCTGCCGCCGCACCTGCAGCGCGTGCACATGATCGGCATCGGCGGGGCGGGCATGTCGGGCATCGCCCGCATCCTGCTGGCCCGCGGCGGGCAGGTCTCGGGCAGCGATGCCAAGGAGTCGCGCGGCGTGCTGGCCCTGCGGGCCGGGGGCGCGCAGGTGCGCATCGGGCACGCCGCCGAGGCGCTCGACCTCCTGCCGGGCGGGCCCACCTCCGTGGTGTCCACGCTCAGCGCCATCCCGCGCGACAACCCCGAGCTGCTCGAGGCGGCCCGCCGCGGCATCGACGTGCTGCTGCGCCCGGCCGTGCTGGCGGCGCTCATGGACGGCTACCGGTCGCTGCTGGTGACGGGCACCCACGGCAAGACGTCCACCACCTCGATGGCGGTGGTGGCGCTGCAGCACTGCCGCATGGACCCGTCGTTCGTGGTGGGCGGCGAGCTCAACGAGTCGGGCACCAACGCCCACCACGGCACCGGCGAGGTGTTCGTGGCCGAGGCCGACGAGAGCGACGGCTCGCTGCTGCAGTACCGCCCCGAGATCGTGGTGGTCACCAACGTCGACGTCGACCACCTCGACCACTACGGATCCATCGCCGCCTACCGGCAGGTGTTCGACGACTTCGCCGACCGCATCGCCGAGGGCGGGGTGCTCATCGCCTGCCTCGACGATCCCCACGCCGCCGCGCTGGCCGAGCGGTCGCTGGCCAAGGGCATCCGCGTGCTCGGCTACGCCTCCTCGTTCGCCGACGAGCCGTACGCCGGGCCGGTGCCGGTGGCCGCGCGGCTCGACGAGTGGACGCCCGCCGGCGCGGGCGGTGCGGGCAGGCTGCACCTGGCCGGCGAGGCGGACCCCCGCGTGCTGACCCTCTCGGTGGCGGGGCGGCACATGGCCGTCAACGCGGTGGGTGCGCTGCTCGCGGCGCGCGAGGCCGGGGCCACCGTGGAGCGCGCGCTCGACGGGCTGGCCGGCTTCGGCGGCGTGCACCGGCGCTTCCAGCTGCGCGGCGAGGAGGGCGGCGTGCGCGTGGTGGACGACTACGCGCACCACCCCACCGAGGTGGAGGCCGTGCTGCGCGCGGCGCGCGACATCGTCGCCTCCGAGGGCGGCGACGACCGCGGCCGCGGCCGCGTTATCGTCCTGTTCCAGCCGCACCTGTACTCGCGCACGTCCGCGTTCGCCGGCGAGTTCGCGCAGGCGCTGAGCCTCGCCGACATCGCCGTGGTGCTCGACGTCTACGGCGCGCGCGAGAAGCCCGTGCCGGGCGTGAGCGGGCTGCTCATCGCCGAGCGCATGACCACCACCGTGTACTTCCAGCCCGACGTCTCGGCCGCGCCCGCGCAGGTGGCGGGGCTGGCGCGCCCCGGCGACCTCGTCATCACCATGGGTGCGGGCGACGTCACGATGGTGGGCCCCGGCATCCTCACCGCGCTCGAGCAGGCGGGCGCGGGCGCGTCCACGGGCGGCGGGGGACCGGCCTGATGCGGATGCCGGCGGTCCGCCTGCCCCGCGGCCGCGGTGCGCGGGCGCTGCTGGCGGCCGCGGTGGTGGCCGTGCTCGCGGCGGTCGCCGCGGGTGTGCTCTGGTTCTCGCCGGCCATGGCGGTGCGCTCCGTCCACGTCACCGGCGTGCAACGGCTCACCGACGCCGAGGTGGTCGCGGCGCTGGGGGTGGGGGAGGGGACGCCCCTGCTGCAGGTCGACACCGGCGCGGCGGCGCGCCGCGTGGCCGGGCTGCCCCGCGTGGCGGAGGTGAGCGTGCACCGCGAGTTCCCGTCGACGATCCGGGTGGACGTCACCGAGCGCACGGCCGTGGCCTACGCCGACATCGACGGCCCCCGCCTGTACGACGCGGACGGCGTGCAGTTCGCCTCCGAGCCGCCGCCGCCCGGCACGCCGAAGATCACGGTGCCCGACTGGTCCGACACCGCGCTGCTGCGGACGGTGCTGTCGATGGTGGCGGGCCTGCCGCCGCAGCTGCGCGGGCAGATCACCGAGGTGCACGTGGGGTCGCCCTCGGACATCTCCTTCACCCTGGGCGACGGGCGCACGCTGCGCTGGGGCGACGCCGACCGCAGCGACCAGAAGGCCGCGGTGGCGCTCGCGGTGCTGCAGCAGCCGGGGCAGACGGTGGACGTCTCGAGCCCCAACCTGCCCACCACCGAGTGACGTCCGGCGCGCGCGGCCCGGGGATGCCCCGCGGGGCGGCGCCGGAGCACACCGCGCGCACGAGCGCCACGACACTCCGGCCCGCGGCGTTCGGCGCGCCTCCTGGCAACGGGGCGTGGGGGTGGTTAGCGTCTGCGGATAGTTCGGCACTTGACATAACTCTAACCCTTTGGTTGAGGTTGAGGGTTTCGTCGAGAGTGGCGGTCCGGCCCATCCAGCGGGGCGCACCCGTCACGGCGGGCGGCAGGCGCCGTGGGGCCGCCGGACTACCGGGAAGACAGACGCAGATCACGCAACATGGAAGGCGAGAGCACATGACGCCCCCGCACAACTACCTCGCCGTCATCAAGGTCGTCGGAATCGGCGGCGGTGGGGTCAACGCCGTCAACCGGATGATCGAACAGGGCCTCAAGGGCGTGGAGTTCATCGCCATCAATACCGACGCCCAGGCGCTGTTGATGAGCGACGCCGACGTCAAGCTCGACGTCGGCCGCGAGTCCA
>CAZDSL010000401.1:0-2775 GCA_964507655.1 uncultured Mycobacteriaceae bacterium
GCGGTGGTGTCGGTGGAGAAGTACGGCATGCCCATGCCGGCGCCGAAGATCACCACGCGCCCCTTCTCCAGGTGCCGCACGGCCCGCCGCGGGATGTAGGGCTCGGCCACCTGACCCATGGTGATGCCCGTCTGCACGCGCGTGTCGATGCCGGTCTTCTCCAGGAAGTCCTGCAGCGCAAGGGAGTTCATCACGGTGCCGAGCATGCCCATGTAGTCGGATCGGGAACGCTCCAGGCCGCGCTGCTGCAGCTCGGCGCCACGGAAGAAGTTGCCGCCGCCGATCACCACCGCCACCTGCACGCCGTCGCGCACCACCTCGGCGATCTGCGCGGCCACCGCCTCGACGACGTCGGGGTCGAGGCCCACGCGGCCGCCGCCGAACATCTCGCCGCCCAGCTTGAGCAGGACCCGGCGGTAGCCGCCCTGGTTTTCCGTCATGTCACGTCCTGACTCTCTCCCGGCCCCGCGGACCGTCGACTCGAACACGTCCCGGATACGCCCGGGCGGGACCGCCCGCGGACTGTCGTCCTGGGGCGGTCCCGCCTGCGCGTCATGATCGGCGCCGCCGATCAGGCCTGACCGACCTCGAAGCGCACGAAGCCGGTGACCTGCGCGCCGGCCTCGTCGAGGACGGCCTTGACCGTCTTCTTCGAGTCCGACACCGACGGCTGCTCGAGCAGCACGACGTCCTTGAAGAAGCCGTTGACGCGGCCCTCGATGATCTTGGGCATGGCCTTCTCCGGCTTGCCCTCCTCGCGGGCCGTCTCCTCGGCGATGCGGCGCTCCTTGGCGACGATCTCCTCGGGGACCTCGTCCCGCGTGGTGTACTTCGCCTTCATGGCGGCCACCTGCATGGCGGCGCCGCGGGCGGCCTCCGCTGCGGCCTCGCCCTCGCCCGTGTACTGGACGACGACGCCGACGGCGGGCGGCAGGTCGCTGCTGCGGCGGTGCATGTAGACGGCGACCTGGCCGTCGAGCGACGCCACGCGGCGCAGCTCGAGCTTCTCGCCCAGCTTGGCCGAGGCGGCCTGGACCGTCTCGCCCACGGTGCTGCCGTCGAGCGGCAGCGCCTCGAGCGCGGCCACGTCGGCCGGACGGCCCTCGGCGGCCGCCGCGACGATGCGCGCGGCGAGGTCCTGGAACTGGTCGTTCTTGGCGACGAAGTCCGTCTCGCTGTTGAGCTCGATCAGGACGCCGTCCTTCTGCGCGACCAGGCCCTCGGCGGTGGCGCGCTCGGCGCGCTTGCCCACGTCCTTGGCGCCCTTGATGCGCAGGAACTCGACGGCCTTGTCGAAATCGCCGTCGTTCTCCTCGAGGGCCTTCTTGCAGTCCATCATCCCGGAGCCCGTGAGCTCGCGGAGCCGCTTGACGTCAGCGGCGGTGTAGTTCGCCATCGCGGCGAGCCTCCTCGGTATCGGGCCCGTGCTCGGGCCGTGCGGGTCTACTGCTGGGCGTCGGCGGCGGGCTCTGCGGCCTCCGCGGGGGCGGCCTCGGCCGGAGCCTGGGCGGGGGTCTCCGCCTGGGCCTCGGCGGGGGTCTCCGCGGGGGCGGCCTCGGCGGAACCGTCGCCGGCCAGCAGCTCCTGCTCCCACTCGGGCAGCGGCTCGCCGGCGGCGGCCTCGGGCTTGTCGTCGCCGGTGTTGCGGGCGGCACGCGACTGCACACCCTCGGCCGCGGCGCTCGCCACGACCTTGGTGAGCAGGGCGGCGCTGCGGATGGCGTCGTCGTTGCCCGGGATCGGGTAGTCGACCAGGTCCGGGTCGCAGTTGGTGTCGAGGATGGCGACGACCGGGATGTTCAGCTTGCGGGCCTCGGAGACGGCCAGGTGCTCCTTGTTGGTGTCGACGATCCACACCGCCGAGGGGACCTTGGACATGTCGCGGATGCCGCCGAGGGTGCGCTCGAGCTTGTTCTTCTCACGCGTGAGCATGAGGATTTCCTTCTTGGTGCGCCCCTCGAAGCCGCCGGTCTGCTCCATCGTCTCGAGCTCCTTGAGGCGCAGGAGACGCTTGTGCACGGTCTGGAAGTTGGTGAGCATGCCGCCGAGCCAGCGCTGGTTGACGTAGGGCATGCCGACGCGGGTGGCCTCCGCGGCGATCGACTCCTGCGCCTGCTTCTTGGTGCCGACGAAGAGGATGGTGCCGCCGTGGGCGACCGTCTCCTTGACGAACTCGTACGCCTTGTCGATGTACGTCAGCGTCTGCTGCAGGTCGATGATGTAGATGCCGTTGCGGTCGGTGAAGATGAACCGGCGCATCTTGGGGTTCCAGCGACGCGTCTGGTGTCCGAAGTGGGCGCCGCTGTCCAGCAGCTGCCTCATAGTCACTACGGCCATGGTGATGCCATTCCTTTGTTCTCGGTTGCCGCGGCGGCCCTCCGGCCGCCGCCCTGGCGCCCGCGGGCTCACCGAACCCGTGCACTGGAGTGCGACGGGACCGACGGTGGCCCCCGGTGGAGCCGGACCGGCGCTGCGGAGCACCGCGCCGATTCCATGCGGACGCGCGAAGTCAATCCACCCGGTGGCGGATTGCCGCTCCAGTGTACGTCCTGGCCGGGTGCACCGGGAAACCGAGAGGGGGCGGCGTCCGTCACCCGTTGTCAACCGCACGCACGTTCGGTGGGGACCACCGGGCGGTTGTCCCCAGCCCCCGCTGCCGCGCGGGGCGCCCCGGCCGCGCGGCGGGCAGGCTCGGCGCCATGACCGGTCCGCAGCCCCGTGCCCGTCGCCGCGGCGCCCGGGCCGCCGCGCTCGCGGCCGCCGCGCTGCTCGCGT
>CAZDSL010000402.1:0-2767 GCA_964507655.1 uncultured Mycobacteriaceae bacterium
GCGACGACGGGCTCGGCATGTTCCTGTCGGTGCTCGACGGGGTGCTGGCCGGCGCCTGACGTCCCTCTCGCGATCCGAGCGCCGTTTCCCTCCGCAGGGGTGGGAAACGGCGCTCGGAATGCGTTCGTGGCGATCGGATCGGCCCGGCCGCGCTACGCGGTGAGCGTCACCGCGGCCTCGTCCGAGTACACCGCGAAGGTGAACGACTCGGTGAGGTACAGCTCGATGCTCTCGGCGTCGTGCCCCGTGTAGCCGATGGACAGGTCCTGGCCGATGTGCAGCGCGAAGTCGCCGCCGCGGGTGGTGAGCAGCACCGCGCCCTCCATCCCGGGGGCCCAGACGATCTCGCCGTCGATGAGCCGCTTGAGGTGCTCCTTGATGGGGTAGCCGTGGTCGGTGGTCTCCGAGACGGCGGTGAACGCGTCGGCGTCCAGCAGGATCGAGTACGGCCCGTCGACGCCGTCGAGCCGCAGGATGCTCAGCGCCTGCGCCAGCGCGGTGGGGGCCTGGAGCGGGTCGGTGGGCATGGTCAGCGGCTCGTGCGACGACGCCTGCTTGATGCCGGTGATGTGCGCGGCGGCGTAGCCCTCGAAGACGGCGCGGTCCTCGCTGAGCGCGATGGCCTTGGCCGCCTCCTTGACCGGGTCCCAATCGGAGTCCTGCGAGCCGCGGGCCACATCGTCGACGGCGTCGCGGGTGACGGTGAACGGCACCCGCAGCTCGACGATGGGCCGGGCGGTGCGCAGGCGCGCCTGCACGCCGGAGGCGGGGCCGTCGATGGCGTCGGTGTGCCCGGTGCCGACGGCGGAGAGCTCGAGGCCCTCGGGGCCGACGACGTCGACCACCCGCCGGCCGGCGATGTTGCGCTTGAAGGTGCGCCGGGCCTCCTCCTCGATCTCGGCCCAGGCCGCGTCGGTGATGGGGGCGAGCTCGCGATGCAGGTTGTTGCTCATGCTCATGGGGCCTTCACTCCTGGGTCAGGCCGCCGATTCCGAGGGAACCGTCGGCGGGGTGGGGGGATTCGGGGCGGGGGGCGTCCCCGGCGGGCGCGACGGGCACCGCGTCCTCGGCGGGCGCGGGGGGCGGGTCGCCGAGGAACGTCTGCGACGGCGCGAAGAACAGCCCGCCCGTCTGCGGCGTGGAGAAGTCGAGCAGGCGGTCGTAGTTGCCGGGCGGGTCGCCCAGGAACATGTTGCGCAGCATCCGCTCGAGCGTGTCGGCCCGCTTGGCGTAGCCGATGAAGTAGGTGCCGTGCACGCCGGCGCCCGGCGCGCCGAACGGCATGTTGGCGCGGTAGATGTCGAGGTCGTTGCCGTCGTCGTCGGCGATGTCGGTGAGCGCCACGTGCGAGTTGGAGGGCTGGACGTCCTCCTCGAGCTCGATGTCGTCGAGCTTGGTGCGGCCGACCACCCGCTGCTGCTCCTCGACGGAGATGGCGTTCCAGGCGTCGAGGTCGTGGTGGTAGCGCTGGATCAGCGCGTAGCTGCCGCCGGAGTGGGCCGGGTCGGCGGTCGAGTCGATGTAGGCGGCCGCGGCGGCGCCGGCGCCCTCCGGGTTCTCCGTGCCGTCGACGAAGCCGAGCAGGTTGCGGCGATCGAAGTAGCCGAAGCCCCGCACCTCGTCCACGGTGGTGACCGCGCCGCGCAGGCGCGTCATGATCTGGTCGGCCAGCGCGAAGCAGACGGCGTCGGACTCGGCCTGGATGTGGAAGAGGACGTCGCCCGGCGTGGAGGGGGCGCGGTGGCGCCCGCCGTCGAGGGGGGTCAGCGGGTGCAGCTCGGCCGGGGCGGGGGCGTCGAACAGGCGCGGCCAGGCCTCGGCGCCGAACCCCACGACCACCGCGGGCGCCGAGCCGGGGCGGCGGAACGCCAGCGCCTTGCGCAGGCCGGACAGGTCGGGCAGCAGCTCGCGCACCGCCTGCTCGCCGCCGTCGTCGATGGTGAGGACGAGGAAGATCGCGGCGGTGGTGAGGGGCGTGGTCACCGCCTGCGGGGTCACGGAGCCCGGCGCGGACGCCGCGACGCCGGGCGGCCCCGGTGTGCCGCCCGTGGTGGGAAGGGGGTCGGACATCGGTGGTGGCCTCCCATCGTTCGAACACTCCGAGACCACCGTAATCGAATCCCCCTGCGCGGGCATGCGTCCGAGCCGACAGGGGTGCTGTCCGGGCCGGCCGGGGCGGGGCGGCACGCGGGGCCGGGCCTCCGCCGTCCGTGTTTGGGCAATCGGTATCCGTTTTAGACTGTCGGCATGATGGAGGTCGGGGACGGGGAGGAGTGCGGCGGGGACGCGGCCGCACGCGCGGGGGCGAGGGACGGCGCCGGATGCGACGGGGGCCGGGGCGACCCGGGCGGCGACGTCGCCGCCGCGGCGGCGCTCAACGTCCCGGCGCGGCGGCGGTTGTACGAGGCCGTGCGCCGCGCCGTCTCCCCGATGAGCCGCGACGATGCGGCCGCCGCGACCGGCCTCACCCGGGCCACCACCACGTTCCACCTCGAGCGGCTGGTGCAGGCCGGGCTGCTCGACGCGGGATTCGCGCGCTACCCCGGCCGGGCGGGCGGCGGGGCGGGGCGCCCGGCCAAGCTCTACCGCGATTCGGGCCGCGGGGTGTCGGTGACGATCCCGGTGCGGCGCTACGCCTTCCTCGGCTCGCTGCTCGCGGGCGCGGTGACCGATGCCGAGGGGTCGGGCGGCGATCCGCGCGCTGCGGCGCGGCGGCGGGCGCGTCGCGCGGGCGCCGAGATCGCCTCCTCCGCCGCCGAGGCCGCGG
>CAZDSL010000403.1:0-2765 GCA_964507655.1 uncultured Mycobacteriaceae bacterium
GGCGGTGCCGTTGCCCTTGGCGTCCTTGCCGGAGGCGGTGATCACCACGGTGCGCGTGCCCTCGTCCGTCCCGGTGTAGGCGCCGGTGCCCTTGTACTGCATCGACACGGGCCCCAGCTTCACCTTGACCTTGCCGGTGAACGTGGAGCCGTCGACGCCGGTGAGGGTGGCGCCCGGCATGCACGGGGCCACCCGTTCCGGGTCGAGCATGGCGCGCCACACCTCGTCGACGGAGGCGGGGACGGTGAAGGCGTGTTCGAGTTGCACGGGGTCTCCTTCGGGTCGCGGGTCCGTCAGGCGCCGGCCGCGGCCGTCACGGCGCGGGCGGTGAGCACCTGGGCCAGGTGGGTGCGGTAGGCGGGGTCGGCGTCGCCGTCGGCGCCCGGACTGGTGCCGTCGGCCGCGTGAGCGGCGGCCTCGCGGATCACCGCACGGTCGGCGGGCCGGCCGGTGAGCGCGTCCTCCACGCCGCGGGCGCGCACCGGCACCGACGCCATGTTGGTGAGCGCCACGCGCGCGTCGGCGATGGCGCCGCCGTCGACCCGCACGGTGGCGGCGACGGCGACGATCGCCCACGCCTGGGCGGTGCGATGGAACTTCTCGTAGTGCGCCGACCAGCCGGTGTGCTTGGGCACGCGCACGTCGACGAGGATCTCGTCGGGCCCGACGGCGGTGGTGAAGAGGTCTTCGAAGAAGTCGGCGGCGGCCACGGTGCGCCTGCCGGCCGGCCCCGCGATCGTCATCGTCGCGCCGAGCGCGAGCGCGGGCGCGAGCAGGTCGCCGGCCGGGTCGGCGTGGGCGAGGGCGCCGCCGAGCGTGCCGCGGTGGCGGATCTGCGGGTCGGCGACGGTGGCGGTGGCGTCGGCGAGCAGCCGGGCGTGCTCGCGGACGAGCGGCGCCCCGAGCACGTCGTGGTGGGTGGTCATCGCCCCGATGACGACGGCGTCGCCGTCGTCGCGCACCCCGCGCAGCTCGTCGATGCGGCCGAGGTCGACGATGAGGGACGGGTCGTTCATGCGCAGCCGCAGCACCGGCATCAGGCTCTGGCCGCCGGCGATCACCTTGGCGTCCTCGCCGGCGTCGGCGAGGGCGCGGAGGGCGTCGTCGAGCGTGCGCGGCGCCGTGTAGTCGAAGGACGAGGGGATCATCGGGCTGCCTCCTGGATGGCGTGCCACACCCGCCGGGGGGTGCAGGGCATGTCGATGTCGCGGACCCCGAGGTGGCGGACGGCGTCGAGCACGGCGTTGACCACGGCGGGGGTCGACGCGATGGTGCCCGCCTCGCCCACGCCCTTGACGCCGAGCGGGTTGTCGGTGGCCGGGGTCTCGGTGCGGTCGGTGGTGAACGAGGGCAGGTCGGCGGCCGACGGCAGCAGGTACTCCGCGAACGAGCCGCTGATGAGGGTCCCCTGCTCGTCGTAGACGGCCTCCTCGAACAGGGCCTGCGCGATGCCCTGGGCGAGCCCGCCGTGCACCTGGCCCTCCACGAGCATCGGGTTGACGACGCGGCCGACGTCGTCCACCGCGACGTACTCCCGCAGCCGCACGGCACCCGTCTCCGTGTCGACCTCGACGGCGCACAGGTGCGTGCCGTGGGGGAACGAGAAGTTCTGCGGGTCGTAGGTGGCCTGCGAGTCGAGGCTGGGCTCGATGCCGTCGGGCAGGTCGTGCGCGGCGAACACGGCGAGCGCGACGTCGGCGATGCCCACCGACTGTTCCGTGCCGCGCACCGCGAAGGCGCCGGCGTCGAAGTCGAGGTCGTCCTCGGAGCACTCGAGCATGTGCGCGGCGATGGGGCGCGCCTTGGCGATGACCTTGTCCACCGCCATCGCCACCGCCACGCCGCCCACGGTGAGCGAGCGCGAGCCGTAGGTGTCGAGCCCCTTGGGGGACGATTGCGTGTCGCCGTGGATGATCTCGACGTCCTCGAACGCCACCCCGAGCCTGTCGGCGACGAGCTGGCTGAAGCCGGTGACGTGGCCCTGCCCGTGCGGCGAGATGCCGGTGACCACCTCCACCTTGCCCGTGGGCAGCATCCGCACCGCGGCGTGCTCCCAGCCGCCGGCGCCGTAGTCGAGCGAGCCCAGCACCCGCGACGGGGCCAGGCCGCACATCTCGGTGAAGGTGGACACGCCGATGCCCAGCTGCACCGGATCGTGGCGCTCGCGCCGCTCGGCCTGCTCGCGCAGCAGGGCGTCGTAGCCGAACAGCTCGCGCGCCCTGGCGGTGGCGGCCTCGTAGTCGCCCGTGTCGTAGGTGAGCCCCGCGACGGTGGTGAAGGGGAACTCCTCGTGCCGGATCCAGTTCTTCTCGCGCACCGCGAGCTGGTCCATGCCCAGCTCCGCGGCCAGCTCGCTCATCATGCGCTCGACGGCGAACGTGGCCTCGGGCCGCCCGGCCCCGCGGTAGGCGTCGGTGGGCACCTTGTCGGTGAAGACGTTGGTGCAGGTGAACCGGTACGCGGGGAACTTGTAGATGCCGTTGTACATGAACCCGCCGAGGATCGGCACGCCCGAGGTGAGGATGCGCAGGTAGGCGCCCATGTCGGCGAGCAGGTCCACCTTGAAGCCGGTGACGGTGCCGTCGCGGCGCGCCGCGAGCGTGAGCCGCTGCACCTGCGCCCGGCCGTGATGCCCGGCCTGCATGGTCTCGCTGCGGGTCTCGGTGTACTTCACCGGGCGGCCCAGGCGCCGCGCCGCCAGCAGGGTGAGCACCTCCTCGGGCGTCACCTGCAGCTTGCCGCCGAAGCCGCCGCCCACGTCGGGG
>CAZDSL010000404.1:0-2759 GCA_964507655.1 uncultured Mycobacteriaceae bacterium
CCGCGGGGCTCAGCCCGCGGCGATCTGGCCGCGGCCGGCCACCGCGTCGACTCCCCCGCGCGCGGGCACCGCCGCGCCGGCGGTGCCGAGGCGCGCCGCCCACGCGGTGATGTCGCGCGCCACCGACTCCGGGGTGATGCCCAGCTCGGCGAGGATCTCGCCGCGCGAGCCGTGCTCGAGGAACCGCTGCGGGATGCCTACGTCGCGGCACGGCACGTCGACGCCCGCGGCGCGCAGCGCCTGCGACACCGCGCTGCCCACGCCGCCGTGCACGCCGCCGTCCTCGAGCGTGACCACCATCGCGTGGCTGCGCGCCAGCTCCACCAGCGCGGCAGGCACGGGCAGCACCCAGCGCGGATCGATCACGGTGACGGTGATCCCCTGCAGCCGCAGGCGCTCGGCCGCGTCCACCGCGACCGGCGCGAACGGGCCCACCGCCACCAGCAGCACGTCGGCCGTGGGGCCGCCGCCGGAGGCCGACTCGGCCGTGCGGACGAGCACGTCGACGCCGCCGATGCGCTGCAGCGCGGGCAGCTCCTGCGGCAGCGCGCCCTTGGGGAAGCGCACCGCGGTGGGGCCGTCGTCGACGGCGAGCGCCTCGTCGAGCTCCTCGCGCAGCCGTGCGGCGTCGCGCGGCGCGGCCACCTGCATGCCCGGCACGATGCCCAGCAGGGACAGATCCCACATGCCGTTGTGCGAGGCGCCGTCCGACCCGGTGACACCGGATCGGTCGAGCACCAGCGTCACCGGCTGCCGCAGCAGCGCCACGTCCATGAGCAGCTGGTCGAACGCGCGGTTGAGGAAGGTCGAATAGATGGCGACGACGGGGTGCATGCCCGCCAGCGCGAGCCCGCCGGCGGAGGCCACCGCGTGCTGCTCGGCGATGCCGACGTCGAAGAAGCGCTCGGGGTAGGCGCTGCCGAACCCGGCCAGCCCCGTGGGGCCCGACATGGCGGCGGCGATGGCGCCGACGGCGGGGCGCTCGGCGGCGCGGTCGATGAGGTGCTGGGAGAACACCGAGGTCCAGTCGGGCTCCGCGGTGCCCTTGGCGATGCCGGTGGCCGGGTCGATCACCCGCACCGAGTGCATCTGGTCGGCCTCGTCGTTCTCGGCCGGCGCGTACCCCATGCCCTTGCGGGTGACGGCGTGCACGATCACGGGGCCGCCGAAGTCCTTGGCCATGCGCAGCGCCGACTCGACGGCGTCGATGTCGTGCCCGTCCACGGGGCCCATGTACTTCAGGCCCAGGTCGGTGAACAGCACCTGCGGGCTCACGGCGTCCTTGACCCCCGTCTTCACGCCGTGCAGCACCTTGTAGGCCGTCTCCCCCACCAACGGGACCCCGCGCACCAGGCGGCGGCCGTTCTCCAGGGCGCGCTCGTAGCCCGGCTGCAGCCGCAGGCCCGAGAGGTGCTTGGCCAGCCCGCCGATGGTGGGCGCGTAGGAGCGGCCGTTGTCGTTGACCACGATGACGAGCGGGCGGTCGCCGCCGTCCGCGATGTTGTTCAGCGCCTCCCAGCACATGCCGCCGGTGAGGGCGCCGTCGCCGACCACCGCGACGACGGTGCGCTCGTCCTGGCCGGCGATCCGGAACGCCTTGGCCATGCCGTCGGCGTAGGAGAGCGACGCGGACGCGTGGCTGGACTCCACCCAGTCGTGCTCGCTCTCGGCGCGCGAGGGGTAGCCGGACAGGCCGCCCTTCTTGCGCAGGGTGGCGAACCCGCCGCTGCGGCCGGTGAGGATCTTGTGCACGTACGACTGGTGGCCGGTGTCGAAGATGATGGGATCGCGCGGGGAGTCGAAGACCCTGTGCAGCGCCAGCGTGAGCTCGACCACGCCGAGGTTGGGCCCCAGGTGCCCGCCGGTGGCGGCCACCTTCTGCACGAGGAACTGGCGGATCTCCCCCGCCAGCGCCGCCAGCTCGACGCTGCTCAGCCCGCGCAGATCCGCGGGCTCCTGCACGCGCTCGAGCATGCTCATCGTCGCCTGTCCTTCCGCTGGGGGGTGTCGCGCGGCGGGGTGCACCCGCGCGACCATGGTGTTGTGCGCGGACGCACCGCTGGGGCCGCCCGCCCGGCGCGGTGCGCGCGCCGTCTCACGTCCGATCCAGTCTACGGAAGCACCGGACCGCCGCGCGCCGCCCTACCGCACCAGCAGGGCGAACGACTCGAAATGGTGCGTCATGGGGAAGCCGTCGCACGCGCGCAGCTCCTCGACGCGGTAGCCGTGCTCCGTGTAGAGGGCGAGGTCGCGCGCGAAGGCCGCGGGATCGCAGCCGGCGTGGATCACCCGGGCGGCCCCCGCCTGCGCCAGCCCGGCGACCACGGCGCGCCCGGCGCCCGAGCGCGGCGGGTCGAGCACCACCACCGCGGGGGCGCCGCCCTCCTCGGCGAGCCGCGGGAGCGCCGCCTCGACGCGCGCGTGGTGGAAGCGCACCCCGGGCAGCCCGGCGAGGGCGTCGCGCCCGTCGCGCACCGACTGCGCCGACGATTCGACCACCTCCACCCGTCCCCCCGCGGTGCGCTCGGCGAGCACCGCCGCGAACACGCCCGCGCCCCCGTACAGGTCCCACGCCACGGCGCCGGGCACCTGCTCCGTCCACTCGCGGACCAGATCGGAGTACGCCTGCGCCGCCGCGCGGTGCGCCTGCCAGAAGCCCGTGGGCGCCAGGCGCCACTCGCGCCCGTCCACGCGCTGCACCGCGGAGCCGCCGCCCTCGACGACCCGCTCGGGCCGCCGCTCCGCGCCCGCAGCCCGGC
>CAZDSL010000405.1:0-2748 GCA_964507655.1 uncultured Mycobacteriaceae bacterium
GCCCGCGGCCCCGGGCGAGGCCGCGGTCAACGCGGGCGCGGCGGCCGCCGCGGGCCTGCATGCCGGCGACCGCACCCGGGTGCTCGTGCCCGCGCACGGCCTCGTCGACGTCGCCATCACCGGCGTGTACGCGCCCGCCGCCGGGGGCGGCGACACCGGCGGGCTGGTGCGGGTGGAGTTCGCCGCCGCGCAGGCGCGCGAGCTGTTCACCGACGGCACGCACGTGGCCTCCCTCGAGGTGGTGGCCGCGCCGGGCACCGCCCCGGAGGCGCTGCGCGAGGCCGTCGCCCGCGCGCTGCCCGCGGAGCCGCCGCTGCGGGTGGAGACGGGCGCGCAGGTGCGGGCCCGGGTGCAGGGAGCGCTCGACGACGCGCTCCGGTTCGTCAACTACTTCCTGTTCGCCTTCGGCGCGATCGCGCTGCTGGCGGGGACGTTCATCATCTACAACACCTTCGCCATGATCGTGGCGCAGCGGCTGCGTGAGCTGGCCCTGCTGCGCGCGGTGGGCGCGAGCGCCCGGCAGATCCGGCGCTCCGTGCTGGCCGAGGCGGCGCTGGTGGGCGCGCTGGGCAGCGCCGCCGGCCTGGCGATCGGCGTGGGCCTCGCCTACGGCCTGCGGGCCGTCCTCGGCGCCGCCGACCTGGGGCTGCCGCGCGGCGACCTCGCCGTCTCGCCGCGCACGGTGGCGCTCACCCTCGGGGTCGGCATCGCCGTCACCCTGGCCAGCGCCTGGGTGCCCGCGCGGCGCGCCGCGGCGATCCCGCCCGTCGCCGCGATGCGGGCCGAGTTCGCGGGCGAGCACGCGCCGCTGCGGCGGCGCATCACCGTCGGCGCGGCGGGGCTGGCGATCGCGGCGGCCGCGATGGCGGGCGGGGCGTTCCTCGACACGACGAAGGCCGCGGCGTCGGTGGTGGGGGCCGGAGCGGCACTGGCGCTGGTGTGCGCGCTGCTCGTCTCGCCGGCGGCCGCGCCCCCGGTGATCCGCGCGCTGGGCGCGGTGCCGGCCCGGGTGTTCGGTCCGGCGGGCCGGCTGGCCCGCACCAACGCCGTGCGCAACCCGCGCCGCACGGCGGCCACCGGCTTCGCCCTCACGCTGGGGCTCATGCTGGTGACGACGATCGCGGTGTTCGGCGCCTCGGCCCGCGCCAGCGTCGACTCGCTCATCGACACCGGCATCCGCGCCGACTTCGTCCTCACCGGGGTCGGCCGCGCGGGCCTGCCCCCGCGCGCCGTCGACGCCGCGGCCGCCGCGCCCGGCGTCGGCGCGGTGGTGCGCTTCCACCCCGTCTCGGCGCGCTACGGCGACGAGCAGGTGACGGGGCTGGCCGCCTCGGGCCCGGTGGCGGGGCTCTTCCGGCTCGAGATCACCGCCGGCACCGCCGACCTCGCCGGCGACGGCATGCTCGTGTCCACCGAGGAGGCCGACGCGCGCGGCTGGCACCCCGGATCCACGGTCGAGTTCACCGGGCCCGACGGGACGGTCGCGCGCAGCGTCGTCCGCGGCGTGTACGCGCCCGGGCCGGCGCTGGGCGACTGGATCCTCGGCGACGAGGCCTACCGCCGGCTCGTGCCCCGGCTGGCCCGCCGCGACGTCCTGGTGCTGGTGGGCGACGCGCCCGGCGCGGCGCCGGCCGACGTGCGCGCGGCGCTCACCGCCGCCACCGACCCGTACCTGGTGGTGCAGGTGCAGGACCGCGACCAGTTCCGGGGCGAGCAGGCGCAGCAGATCGACCAGATGCTCGCGGTGCTCTACGCGCTGCTGGCCCTCGCGGTGGTGATCGCGGTGCTGGGCATCGTCAACACGCTCGCGCTGTCCGTGGTGGAGCGGCGCCGCGAGATCGGCATGCTCCGCGCCATCGGCGCCCAGCGCGCGCAGGTGCGCCGCACCGTGTACCTCGAATCGACGCTGATCGCCGTGTACGGGGCGGTGGCCGGCGTGGCGCTGGGGCTCGCCGTGGGCGCCGCGTTCGTGCACGCGCTGCGCGGCGAGGGCATCGACACGCTCGCCGTGCCGTGGGGGCAGGCGCTGGCGGTGCTCGCGGCGTCGGGGGTGCTGGGCGTGGCCGCCGCGGTGTGGCCGGCGGCGCGGGCCGCCCGGACCGACCCGCTCACCGCCATCGGCGAGCCCTGAACCGCGGCCGCCGGCCCGTCACCGCAGCAGCGGCGCGAGGAAACGCCCGGTGTAGCTGTGCTCGCAGGCGGCGATCTCCTCGGGGGTGCCCGCCGCCACCACGGTGCCGCCGCCGGCACCGCCCTCCGGGCCCATGTCGATGATCCAGTCGGACGTCTTGACCACGTCGAGGTTGTGCTCGATGACGATCACCGTGTTGCCCTTGTCCACCAGCCCGCCGATGACGCCGAGCAGCTTGCGGATGTCCTCGAAGTGCAGGCCGGTGGTGGGCTCGTCCAGCACGTACACCGTGCGGCCGGTGGAGCGCTTCTGCAGCTCGGCGGCCAGCTTGACACGCTGCGCCTCGCCGCCCGAGAGCGTGGGCGCCGGCTGGCCGAGGCGCACATAACCCAGGCCCACGTCGACCAGCGTGGCCAGGTACCGGTGGATCGAGGTGATGGGCTTGAAGAACTCGGCCGCCTCCTCGATGGGCATCTCGAGCACCTCGGCGATGGTCTTGTCCTTGTAGCGCACCTCGAGCGTCTCGCGGTTGTAGCGGGCCCCGTGGCACACCTCACAGGGCACGTAGACGTCGGGCAGGAAGTTCATCTCGATCTTCAGCGTGCCGTCGCCCGAGC
>CAZDSL010000406.1:0-2740 GCA_964507655.1 uncultured Mycobacteriaceae bacterium
TCTTCGACATCCTCCTGCAGGTGCTCGACGACGGCCGCCTCACCGACGGCCAGGGGCGCACGGTCGACTTCCGCAACACCATCCTCATCCTCACCTCCAACCTGGGGGCAGGGGGCGACCGGGAACAGGTGATGGCGGCGGTCAAGGCCACCTTCAAGCCGGAGTTCGTCAACCGGCTCGACGACGTCGTCGTCTTCGACCCGCTCTCGGAGGAGCAGCTCGAGTCGATCGTCGACATCCAGCTGGGCCAGCTGGGGCGGCGGCTCGCCGCGCGCCGGCTCACGCTCGACGTGTCCGGCCCGGCCCGCGCCTGGCTGGCGCACCGCGGCTACGACCCGGCCTACGGCGCCCGGCCGCTGCGCCGGCTCATCCAGCAGGCCATCGGCGACCAGCTCGCCAAGAAGCTGCTGGCGGGCGAGATCCGCGACGGCGACACGGTGCCCGTCACCGTGTCCGAGGACGGCGAAACCCTGGTGCTGTCGTCCACGTCATAGCCCCCGCGGGCCGCGGGTGAGACCCCGGTCCCACCCGCGGCCCGGCCATGGCGAACCTCATACGCGGTGCACGTCTCTCCCGCTGGATTAACCGTGTCGGCACGACACACAATCTGTGTGCAGGCCGCGGAAACGGCGGCCTCGGACGGTTCCTCCAGGGCCGTCCGCGACGAAGGGAATCGACATGCTCGCAGGAATCCTGATCACGGCAGCGGCAGTGCTCGCGGTCGCTCTGATCTCCGGTGGCCGCGGCCTCGACTTCGGCGCCCGCGAGGTCAACCTCCAGACGGAGCGGCTCCGAGCCACCCACCGCTGATCCACCGGCGGCGCGCCGAGCGCCGCCACCACGCCTCTACAGTGTGCCCGGGCCCCGTACGGCGCCCGGGCACACCGCCGTCCGCGGGCGGGCCGGCGAACCTCAGCGGATACCGCGCCCGCTCACAGCCTGTGCTCAGGATCCGTGCCTAGCCTGAACAGCACGATGACGGCGGGGCACCCGCCCCGAGTTCCCACGGAAGGGCACAACGCCATGGACGACCCGGACCGTTCGGCGCACGGCGCCGGCGCCGCAGGCTCCCCGTGGTCGCCGCAGGGCCCCGGCCCGCACCCCGACGCCGGGCGTGACCCGCACGCCGCGCACGACCCCTACGCCGGCCACGATCCCCACGCGGCCCACGACCCCTACGCCGCGCACGATCCCTACGCTGCCCACGACCCCTACGCGGCCCACCCCGGCGCGGCACGGTATCCGGCCGGGCCCGTGCAGCCCACGGCGTTCGGCTCGCCCGCCTACGTCGAGCCCGGCTTCGCCGGCGAGCCGCAGCCGCCCCGCCGGCGCTCCACCATCGTCACGCGCGCGGTCATCGCCGGCGTGTGCGTGCTGCTCATCGGCCTCGGCGGCGGCTACCTCGTGGCCGTCGGGCTCGGCTCCTCCAACAGCGCACCCACGGTGAACGCCGGAGCGTCGCTGCAGCAGCCCGCCGCGACGGCGCCCGGCCCGGCGGCGCAGGGGCAGGGGCAGGGGCAGGGGCAGCAGGCCGAGCCGCAGCCCGCCGAGCCGGCGGCCCCCGAGCCCACCGCCCCGTCCTCGCCGCTCGGCACGCTGGGCAGCCTGGCCGGGCTCGCCGCCTCGGGAGGCACCAGCTCCGCGCTGGGCGTGGTGGCCACCATCGACGGGGACGACTTCACCGTGCGCACCCTCGACGGCGGCGAGAGCACCGTGTCCACCGACGGGCACACCTACTTCGCGACGGTCCGCGGCACCGGCGGCATCGCCAAGCTGGCGGTGGGCGACCTCGTCTTCGTGGGCGGCACCGACGGCGCCGACGGCACCATCGCCGCAGACATGGTCCTCGGCGGCGCGTTCCCCGATCTGGGCCCCGGCACGCGATGACCTCCGGCGGGGAAACCCGCGACGCGACGGCGCTGCGCGTACCACCGCGGCGGGGCGTCGCCTAATCTGTCGATGATGTCTATTTTCTGGTTTGTCCTGGCCGCGCTGGCGCTGTTCGGCGCCGTGGCGCTGATGTACCTGGACCGCAGGAAGCCCGAGCCCGTGGTGGAGACCCGCGAGGACTGGGCGCACGCCCGCGGCCTGGTGCACTCGGCGGTGGAGCCGGAGATCACCGCCGGCTGGAGCCGGGGCGCCTTCGAGGAGTACCAGGGCGCCCGCGCGGTCGACGTCGCGATGGGGCTGCTCGACGGCTCCCAGATGTACATCGCCGACCTCGAGGTCCCCGCCGAGCCCGCGCCGCACGGCGAGGCCCCCGCCCCGCAGCGCGAGACGGTGGTGTGCCTGCAGCGGCCGGCCGGCTCGCCCGTCGTGTTCGACCTGCGCTCCGAGACGTCGCCCGCGCCCACCGAGTCCGGGGTGCACATCCTCGGGGCGGTCGGCCGGTTCTTCGCGTTCTCCAACGACCTGGGCGTGGCGCGCCGGGTGTGCGACCGCCGGATGGTGGCGTTCGCCGAGGCGGTGCCCGAGTGCGTCGACACCCTGTGGAGCGAGGACGACTGGACCTTCGCCTGGCTCGCGCCGGGCTCCACCCACGACGACTGCGACGACGCCATCGCCGCCCTCGCCCGGTTCACCGCCCTGCTGCGCGTGCTGCCGCCGGCGCAGGGGCGCGCGGTGTCCGGCGCCGCCGTGCACGACCCGGGGAGCCCGCGCCCGTGACGGCCCCGGCGACGCGCGGCGCGGGGCGGTGACGGCCGTGGAGACGATCCTCTTCGGCGTGGTGCCGGTGCTC
>CAZDSL010000407.1:0-2723 GCA_964507655.1 uncultured Mycobacteriaceae bacterium
GACGGCCCCGTCTACCAGCTGCGCCGCTGGTACGAGCAGTTCTACGTCGACCGCGCCGACGTCACCGAGGACATGACGCGCCGCTTCGAGTTCGAGGTCGACACCACCAAGGCCAACGAATACTGGGAGGCCGAGGTGGCGCAGAACCTCGAGCGGATGAAGGAGCTCGGCATCGAGGCCGGCGCGCACGCACCGAAGCTGGACGCGTAGGGGGACGGATGCAGCCGATCACCTGCAGCCAATGCGGCACGACCGTGTTGGCGGAGAAATACAGCCCGCAGCACACCAGCGTGCAGTGGCTGGAGGATTCGGAGGCGGCCTGCCCGCGGCTGCGCGAGGCGGCGTCGGGCGGCCCCGGCGCCGGCCAGCGCGGCACCACCGACCGCATCTGCCCCGCGCTGCACGCCACGATCGACCAGGCGGTGCACGACGGTACGCTGAAGATCAGCCGTCGCGCCGAGCCTGTACCAGGAAGGCTGTCATGACCGTCGATACCCGGATGGACATGGAGGCCGGGCCCGCCGCGGTCGGCGTCCCCACCGATCCAGCACCGACACCGGCGAGGCCCATGATCGACTCCACCGCACTGCGCAGCGTCCTCGGCAACTTCTGCACGGGGGTCACCGTCATCACCGCCCACGACGGGGAGCGGCCGCTGGGGTTCGCCTGCCAGTCGGTCACCTCGCTCTCGCTCGAGCCTCCGTTCGTGTCGTTCTGCCCGGCCAAGACCTCCTCGAGCTGGCCGGCGATGCGCGACCAGGGCGTGGTGTGCATCAACGTGCTGGCCGGCGACCAGCGCGAGCTGTGCGGGCGGTTCGCCGTCAGCGGCGGCGACAAGTTCGCCGGCTCCGACTGGTCGCGCGGCGGCAACGGCGCGCCCGCGCTGCACGGCGTCATCGCCCGCATCGAGGCCGAGCTCGAGTTCGAGCACGACGCCGGCGACCACACCATCGTGGTGTGCCGGGTGACGGCCCTGCACGCCGAGCGCGACGTCGAGCCGCTGCTGTTCTTCCGGGGCGGCTACGGCAGCTTCGCCGCGCACGAGCAGGCGGTGCGGTGACGGGCGCGCGCCGGGCCGGGCTGCGTCCGGAGGTGGAGCAGTTCCTCGCGGTGCTCGACGAGGGGTTCCCCGACGTCACGCAGTACACCGGCGGCGAGCTGCGCGAGGCGATCCGCTCGCGCCGCGGCCCGCTGGAGCGCCTGCCCGACATGGCGGTGGCCGAGGACGTCTCCATCGACGGCCCGGGCGGTCCGCTGCCGCTGCGGGTGTTCGTGCCGCACGGCGACGCGACGGACACCGCGCGGCCGCTGATCGTGTACGCACACGGCGGCGGGTTCGTGTTCTGCGACCTCGACACCCACGACGAGTTCTGCCGCGCCACCGCCGAGTCGGTGGGTGCCGTGGTGGTCTCGGTGGACTACCGGCTGGCCCCGGAGCACCGCGCCCCGGCCGCGCTGGACGACATGTACGCCGCCGTGTGCTGGGCGCACGAGCACGCCGCCCGGTACGGCGCCGACCCGGCCCGCATCGCGGTGGCGGGCGACAGCGCCGGCGGCAACCTCGCCGCCACCGTCTCGATCGCGGCCCGCGACAGGGGCGGCCCGCCGCTGGCGGGGCAGGTGCTGCTGTATCCGGTGATCGACGACGACTTCGGCACCGAGAGCTACCGGCTCTACGGCGAGGGCTACTACAACTCCGAGAAGGCGATGCGCTGGTACTGGGAGCAGTACGCGCCGTCGGAGGCCGACCGTTCCAGCCCGTACGTGGTGCCCACGCGCGCCGAGTCGCTCGCCGGGCTGCCGCCCGCGGTGGTGGTGACCGCCGAGCTCGATCCGCCCTGCGTATCGGGCGAGCGCTACGCCGATGCGCTGGCCGCGGCCGGGGTGCCGGTGACGGCCCGCCGGTTCGACGGGCTCTTCCACGGGTTCCTCACGTTCCCGCAGTTCGTGCTCACGGGGCCGGCGCGCGAGGACGTGTGGACGATGATGCGCAAGCTGCTGGGGTAGGGCTCGGCCGCTGCGCGACGCCGGAGGCCCCGCACCGATCCCGGTGCGGGGCCTCGGCATAGGGGCGGCCCGGGTGATTGACAGCACATGGACCGCGCCATATAGTTAACCCGGTTAAACAAATGGCGATGCCGGCCTTCCGGCCGGCGGCATGCCGCGCGACGCCGGGCCGGCGCCGCGCCACCGGTGCCCCGGCCGCCTCGCGTGCGGCGCCGGGCGCGAGTCGACTGTCGAGGAGCAGCAATGGCGTGGGATTTCTCCACCGATCCGGACTTCGCGGAGGACCTCGAATGGATCCGCCGCGTGGTGATCGAGGACATCGAGCCGCTCGACGCCGTCAAGCAGCAGATGAGCAGGGAGAGCTGGGAACGCGCCGTCGCCCCGCTCAAGCAGCAGGTCAAGGACCGCGGGCTCTGGGCGGCGCATCTGCCGCCCGAGCTGGGCGGTGAGGGCTTCGGGCAGCTGCGCCTGGCGCTCATGCACGAGATCCTGGGCCGCACGCCCTCGGCGCCGCTGGTGTTCGGCAACCAGGCCCCGGATTCGGGCAACAGCGAGCTGCTGGCGGTGGGCGCCTCGCCGGAGCAGAAGGAGCGCTGGCTGCGTCCGCTGCTGGCGGGCGACCTCACGAGCAGCTTCGCGCTGACCGAACCGTTCACCGCCGGCTCCGACCCGCGGCTGATCCGCACCAGCGCGGTGCGCGACGGCGACCACTACGT